>CAZPMM010000071.1:0-7683 GCA_964587405.1 uncultured Rikenellaceae bacterium | reverse complement strand
AGAGATGCCTTTCTTCATATGGGGACTTTAGTCCCTGCATCTTTCAAGTCCATACGGTTACAGACCAGAATACGTAATCTTGAAAAGTTGGAGATTAGTAAATCCCAGGCCTTTATGTGGGCGAATACGAGGAAGAGTTTTTGGCACATTGCCTGGAGCTCCTACTCAATTTAATAAAATTATGCCTGCTGGATGAACAGCAGTTATTCTTTCGGGTGGTAAAAATTCTATTATTATTGTATTATAATATCAGAGCTTATACTGAGGAATTTTAAGAGTTTCACCATCTTTTAATGCTGATTGATGAGCTACAATGCCAGGGATTGTCATGTTCAGGGCAATAGCAATATCAATCAGAGGTTTGCGATCCAGTAAGACTGAGCTTACAAATTCATCCATCAGACGGCCATGCGAACCACCATGGCCTCCTGCCTCAACACCTGGAGGGAGTGCAGGACGTCTCAAATCGGGAAGATTCTCTTCAAGTCCCTGATATTTCCCATAATATGTTCCCTTCTGTCCGCGGATACGCCCTTTTTCCCCACTATCACCGGGAGTATCCCAACTTACTGCCATTCTTGACATGCCTCCTTCATTTGTCTTGAATAATGCTATTTCTGTACCGAACGGATTTTTGTAGAGATTGTTTTCCGCTTTCAAATGATCTACAATGCTTGGCATCCCGAGACAAGAAACTTCTGTAAAGCTTCCATCTGTCACTCCGATATAGTAAGCATTGGAATGTGTCGGATAGAATTGTGGCGGCAATCCAATTCTCCATCCTTTGTAAGAATCTATTGGAGTAGGCATATAATGATAATATTCTCCTTCGCAGTAAACAAGTTTGCCGAGGCCACCCATATTATAAATCTGCCTCATACCATAAAGGTCGTCATGAAAGCAAGAGGTTTCAAACATCATATATTTTAATCCGCTCTTTTTAACTTCCTCAAATAACATGTCGGCTTCTTCCAGTGATCCGAATACCGCCGGAACATTAACTGCCACATGCTTACCATGCCTGAGAGCCTCTATGCTATGTCTTGTATGACTTGGGGCATCGGTTGAGATCATTACAGCTTCAATATTTTTATCTTTAACCAGTTCCTCGAGTGAGGGGTACTTTTTATTGCATCGGGTTACTTTCGCCAGCTCGTTACAACGTTCCGGAATGAGGTCGCTCACTGCAATCACTTCAACATTTGGATGATTCTGAAAGCCAAATGCGGCACTGAATTTGCAAACACCATATCCGACTAAACCAACCCGCAGTTTGCGATCTGAAACGGGAGTCCATATCTTATCCTCATCCGGGCTTTCATCAACATTCGCAAGGCCTTCAATCTCAGGTGTTTTTGTTTTTTTACCTTCCTTGCATCCAAATTGATGTAATCCCAGGGCAACAGCTCCAAGGCCGGTCATTTTAACGAAATTACGCCGGCTGGATAACTTATTGTTAATTTTCTTTTCCATAAAAATGTTTATTAATCAGAATTTTTTAATTGATTTTCATTAAGAGGTCATCTTGGTGAATCTTTTATCATCCTGTTTAAGATATTTGCTGATATTTTCTGGATATAAGGATTGGGACCAAATGTTCTTCCGGCGGGATTATGACCGGCAGGAGCTGATCGGCCGTAAGGGTCTTTGGCATAAAGGTATGCCGGTTCTTCCATTCCAGAATCTCCTGCAGGAACATGTCCAGGAGGTTGTGCTAAACCTTCTGTCCACCAGCATGTTCCGGCATTGAAGACCCAGTTTCCTTTAGGACAGGGATATACAATTCCTGCATGTGGTCTGGTTGATGGCGGAGAAAGTTCACTCTGTGCCACTATTTCAAGACCCGGTATATTGGCAACCGGCAGTCCGTGATATTCCCAGCCTATCATTGCAGGGATCCTGTCACTATTTTTCAAACCTGTACCTTCATAGATCCAGTGATCTGATTTTGCCACAACCCAGTCACCATATCCTACTCCGTATGATTTATTTCCAAGAAGGTTTTCTTCATTCGGGAAAACAACATTTGGTGTTTTGGAGAAGACTCTTCCCGGTATACCCAGATAGCTGTCAAATAATTGTACTTCACCATCAACAGAATTACCGCAAAAGAACGCGATACTTAATCCATTGTCACGGGCTTTTATTGCTTCTTCAAACATTTTGCTTGTCCAGTATTCATCATGTCCTACCGAAATGAATACCTTGCTTAAGTTTAGAATCCCGGGATCAAAATGGAGGTCCAAATTGGAACAATAAGTTACATCATAACCTTGCTGTTCAAGCCAGAATGTCATCGGATGTTCCCACAAAAGATATTCTCCTGATCCAACCGAAAGAGGGGCTTCCAGTATCTGACAATATTTGGTATAAGGCCGGTCGAAGCTGACACGGACATTGGGTCCGGTATACCAGACTGATGTACTGCCATCATCATATAGAGAATCTCTTCCCGGCCATTTGTTATAAGCCTGCCATGTCAGGTCACTTACCTGGCACAGTATATCGGATTTCCGGTGCTCTTTAACAACAAATATCACATAACTCTGTTTTCCGAAGGGTTCATCACGTGATAATTTTCCTAAATAAACACCGCTGGGCCATTCTTTTGGGATGGTTAGTGTTGTAGCAGTTTCCCAGTTACACTCCCTCAGCCGCTCTATTGTCATCATGGGAACAGGTTGTGTGGTTCCGGGGAATGAGCCCAGTTTGGTCATATGGCGGCCGCCTGTACCTCCATAGTAACCCATACGGTAAATGTCAATCAAAAATCTTCCGGGGGGATCCATGCTAACTTTAAAATCAATTTCCTCTCCGGGAAGGACACTGGTTTTTGATACAAATCCTTCAATAGCCAGTGAACGGAGATATCTTATCATTGGATAGGATGCCATGGTCACAGGCGTATCAAATCCGGTGAACTGCAGCTGCCATTCCAGAGTTCCCGGCTTACTATTCTCCGCTTCAATAGGTCCGGGAGTTTTTTTCTTTTTCTCAGTTATCCCAAAGCTGGTGGTAACCGGCAGGATTGCTCCTCCTAATCCTGCCATGGCTGCGCTTTTAATTAACTTACGCCTTGTCAATTCTGAATGTGATTTATTAAAATTCATTTTATTGCAATTTGATTTTGTATTTTATCAATTTTTCTATTCAAATCAGGAATATGGAAAGAAAATATTTTAATGAATCCCTGATAGTTTTATGCTTAACATTGGGGCTTTCCCGTACATTTTTCTGTCTTTTTATAATTATTGTTGAGAAGTTTCAGGATCGTTATAACTTATAATTTGGAATTTTTAATGTTTCGCCGTCTTTCATTGAAGATTCATGGGCAACAATGCCACAAACTGTCATATTAAGTGCAACTTCCACATCAATAAGAGGTTTACGATCCTGTAATACAGCACTGACAAATTCATCCATAAGCATTCCATGGGATCCACCATGCCCACCGGCATTTACACCAGGAGGAAGAGGAGGGCGTCTGAGATCCGGAAGATTCTTTTCGAGTCCTTCATATTTGCCATAAAATGTACCTTTCTGTCCTCTGATCCGGCCAATTTCTCCCCCGAATCCCGGCGTATCACTGCTTCTGCACATTCTGGCCATACCTCCTTCACTTGTCCGGAACAATGCAATCTGGGTGGCAAATGGATTCTTATATTTGTTGTTCCCGGGCAGGTAACGTTCCATATAGCTGGGCATGCCAAGGCATGAGACCTCAGTAAATCTGCCATCTGTGACTCCTATATGATAAGCAGAAGCATGTGTAAGATACCACATTGGAGGCATTCCATGTCTCCATCCTTTATAAGAATCTATTCCTTTTTCCGAATAATGCCAGTATTCTCCTTCTGAATAAACCAATTCACCAAGTCCCCCGGCTTTGTATATTTGCCGCATTGCATATAGATCTTCATGGAAACAGGATGTCTCAAACATCATGTATTTTAATCCACTTTTCTTAACTTCTTCCAGTAATCTGTCTGCATCCTCAAGTGAACCAAAAACCGCAGGTACATTAACTGCTACATGTTTACCATGCTGAAGAGTCATTATGGCATGGTTTGCATGACTGGGCGCATCTGTTGAGATCATTACCGCATCGATATTTTTATCTTTGATCAGTTCTTCGAGTGAGGGATAAGTCTTATTACATTTCGTCACCTTTGCCAGTTCAGCGCATCTGTCCGGAAAAAGGTCACTTACGGCAACGACTTCTACATTCGGATGATTTTGAAATCCAAACGCTGCAGAGAATTTGCACACGCCATAACCAACAAGTCCGACACGTATCTTACGGTCTGAAACAGGAACCCAGGGTTTTGCAGCTTCAGGTTCCGTAGTAACATTTTCAAGTCCCTCAATAGAAGGGGTGGTTTTTGCTCCATTTCTGCAACCAACCTGGGTCAAACCCATAGCTACTGCTCCCATTCCGGCAATTTTAAGGAAATCTCTCCGGCTGGCTGAATGATTTAAATCTTCTGTTTTTTTCATGGATTAGTAGTGTATTATGTTGTTCAAATTGAATTAATATGTTGCAGTTATTGTGAATTGCTGCCTTATATTGAATAATTCCCGGATTCTTGTTTGTTCCCAAATTAATACTAATAACAATGATCGTTTATGATTGGAATTTTCTATTGTTAAAATTAAAACAAATTGAGAAAGGAAACAACTATTCTAAATAAAAAATTATTAAAAATACAAAACCGAATTTATAAAAGTGATTTATTAAAAATTTTTGAATGATCGGAAATAAAAAAAAACATTAATACAGGTAAATAGAAAACAAGAATGTTCCTAATTCATCAGATGTGGAATATCGCTTCTGTATGGAAAATACGGATATTTGTTGATTTTTTTATCTTTCTGTCATATCAATGATAAAATTTGTATATATGATCAGGGAAATATGAGGTTATAATTTGAAAAAATCAGGAATATGATTATTTCTGATTTTTTTTAAAACTTTCGATCAAATTTTAAAGTACTTTGACAGATTCATATATAAGTTTTTATGAGACGTTTATCAAGGAGAGGACATTATGTGATGTGGCGGTGTTTATACTTGAACCTGCACAGGATAAAGAGGGTGGGAATGTTCCCTGTAAAAAACCTGGGATAATGCAATTCTTACCTGCAAAAGAAAGGAACTCATAGACTGGCAAGACATTTTCCATGGTCGTGAAAACATTACCTTAATGTTCGCCTTCATAGTATGGTCCTCCGCATGTGGCTGCTGCCGGATCAAAAACGGATAATTCTTTAAACATCAGCCTGGCTATCTCGGAGTGACCTTCTCCATCAGGATGAAGAGGATCATTTAACCATTCCTTATATACATTCAGTTTACCCTCCCGGATTGTATTTTCCCAGTGAGAATAATTATCCACAAGAATTATTTTTTCTTTTAAAGAGATATTTCTTATTACTGAGACGTATTCCGGTAAACGTAACCTTTCAGGCGCTTTGTCTGAGATTATTATATTTGGTGTGTGAAAGACCGGTATTGCTCCCAGGTCTCTTATTTTACCTGCCAACAAGATAAGATTCTTTTCGAATATTTCGATCTCGATTCTTCCATTGGCACAATCATTAGTTCCGATCATCAGTGATACGACATTTGGTCTGAACTGACCAATTCTCCAGTCAAAATCATTCAAGATCACCTGTGTTGTATTTCCACTTATACCTGTATTGATCACTATATCTCTTGTGCGTCCCAATTCCCATCTGACACGCTCGGCAAAAATTTCGGGATAAGATCTGTAGCCATGTGTATGTTTTGCTCCATGAGTTATACTGTCGCCTGTAAAAAGCCAGATCATGGGCTCTTTTTTATTATTCAACTTTTCCAGGATTGTATTCCGGTCGGGGGACTCCTGTTTTGAATTATTTTCAGGCTTTGAGTCTTTTCTTCCCTTAATGCGAGGAGATGATGAAGCTAATAAGAATGGTGATGCTGACAATACAAGAAAATCACTGAGAAATTTTTTTCTTGTGATTATTAATTTTTTTGTAATAAGCATGTTTTATCCGCTTTCAAAACATAATTCTTTCCGGAGTTAATCATACAATATTACATGTAAGTTTTAATATTCAGAAAAATAGCTCTGGCTTATCTCACATCCTAAGTATTATCTGATCCACTCAGGTATTATACCATTTCCGGTAGGTTCTCCGTCGAGTATCCAGGAAAGGTTGAATCTGGCAAATTGCATTTCGGTATAGGTATGGTCAGGTCCGCCTTCAAAAAGCAGGTAAATAGTTCCTTCCCCCGGGGTTCCCGGCCGTCCGGCTGCAAGTGACGAATATGCACTTGGACCTTCATTAAGCAGCCTTTTTACCGGCCAGCTATTTCCACCGTCGAAACTCGCCCACACGGTCATTTTTTCCCTTGCTCCTCCACCAGTATCGGTATTGCTGTATATCAGAATATCCCTGTTTTTCACGGGTAATCTGACTAATCCGGCTTTACAACCATAGCCACGGTCATATCCCCCTCCGTCAGGCAGCACATAATTTACTTTAAGCCCGTCCCATGTCTGTCCTCCATCGTAACTCCATGCTTCCCGTCTTAAGTTTTCTTCCGGGCTGAGCTCATGGACCATTGACTTGTCAAAAAAACCACTGCAGCTTCGTGAATTATAATACAGAGTACCATCGTGGAGTTCAGCAAGAGCAGCCTCTTCTGTAATACCTTCAGGAAAGAGACCACTTACCTGCCAGGTAGCTCCGCCATCATCACTGTAAACAGCGCAACTGTAAATGTAATCAACCGGTTTTCTGTCTGAAGGGTGCTCTATGGCATGTGGCCTGAAAGTAGCTGTTACTATCAAACGTCCTTTGTTTTTACTGTGTCTGAGTGTTATTCCACTTTCACTGGCATTGTTATGAATGAAATATTTTTCCACGTCAGTGTCGTGACCCTCTACATCGCTTCTTTGTTTTAATCCTGATTGTTCAAGCCATTTCATGACTTCATTCGGTTTCAGAGTTATGTTCTCTTCCTGCCAGGTTTTACCATGATCTTTGCTTCGCCAGAGCCTGTCATTACCATCCCACAATCTTACAACCAGTATATCACCTGTTGTCTCATCCGGGACAAAATTACTGTCTCTGAACCCAAATGGAACTTTAATGATATCACTCCAGGTAATTCCGCCATCTTCACTTCGCCGGAGATTTCCGTCATAATTTTGCAGAATAAGAACAGTGCCGTCAACAGCTACAGCAAGGTATGGTTCGCGGGTACGGTTATTTCCGCTGAATACGACCTCCTTATTCATATATGGTTCACCCATGAATACACTGAGCTGACCTTCCGCAGGTTTTCTTTCTGATGTAACAGGTGCTTTTTTATTACTGGAAGAAGAGTCACAACTACACCAAAGAGTAAATAATACTGAGATAGTTAATAATATGAATATCCATTTTTTCATCCGTTGAAGATTTAAGTTAAAAACAATATATTTTCCAAATATAATAAAATAGCCTATTGATCTGTTTAATTCATGAATTTTCATAATTTTCTGTATTCCTTTGTGGTTTAAATAAGCATGAAAACGGCGATCCCGTAGGGGTAACCAAAAAGAAAAAGGCTGAATTACCGGTAGTTCAGCCTTTTTGGGTGGAAGATGGGATTCGAACCCACGACCCTCGGAACCACAATCCGGTACT
>CAZPMM010000070.1:0-7690 GCA_964587405.1 uncultured Rikenellaceae bacterium | reverse complement strand
ACAATAAATGGTGCAAAGGCTCTTGGAAAAGAAAATAAATACGGCAGTATAGGTACCGGAAAAAAATCCGGACTGCTTCTCCTTGAAAATGCCGATCTCATTAATATGAAATTAACTCCCGATACCAGGGTATTACGATTAATTTAAACCTGAATATGGCAACTTTCCTGTTTGATAAAATAGTATTCGGTCCGGTAAAAAGCCGCAGACTCGGTGTCTCGCTCGGAATAAATTTATTACCAACAAACAAAAAAGTATGTAATTTCAATTGTATTTACTGTGAATGCGGATGGACATCGGAAAAAATAAATATCAGAAAGGAACTTCTGCCTTCGAGAAATGATGTTTATGATGCTCTTGATAAAAAGCTTTCGGAGATGAAAGCTTCCGGTCAGTCTCCTGATGTAATAACATATGCCGGGAACGGAGAGCCAACACTTCATCCGGAATTTCCCGGAATAATTGATGACAGCATAGAACTCCGGAATAAATATTTCCCCGGAGCAAAAATTGCCGTGCTTTCAAACTCGACATCAATAAACTTACCGGAAATACGCAAAGCTCTTTTGAAAGCAGATCAGAATATCCTTAAACTTGATTCGGCTTTCGACCTGACAGTAAAGATACATAACCAGCCAAGAGTCAATGTAAAGGTCAAAGATCTCATTAATAATCTTTCAGAACTGAAAGGGAGTCTTATTATCCAGACCCTTTTCCTCCGGGGTACATACAATGGTAAAGTGATTGATAATACAACTCCTGAGGAACTGTCGGCCTGGCTCAAGGCAATTGAAGAAATCCGTCCGTCTGAAGTAATGATCTATACAATCCACAGAGACACTCCCGAAGGAAGTGATCTTCATAAAGTACCTTATGAAGATCTTAAACGTATTGCTGCAATGGTAAATAGTCTGGGAATAAAAACCCAGGTTTCGGGCTGATATTGATGAAAAAGAAGAAAAATATCCTTATCTGCCCTCTTGAATGGGGACTGGGGCATAGTGGCCGGATGATTGCACTGGCTGAAAAACTTCAGGAATCAGACTTTAATATAATATTCGGAGCCGGGAAAAAACAACTTGCTTTTCTTCGTAATGAGATGACCGGATGCAATTATATCAGCTTCCCCGGGTTCAGACCATTATATTCAGGTTTCCTGCCCCAGTATCTTGTTATTTTTTTCCAGATACCACTTCTTATATACCACAGCATCAGGGAACACCTGATACTGAAAAAGCTGATTTCGGATCTGTTAATTGATATTGTAATAAGCGATAACAGGTTTGGCCTTTGGAACAAGAATATTCAAACGATATATATAACCCATCAGCTACGTATCCCCTTTCCCCGTTTCTTTTCCTTCCTTGAATCCACAGGTACTTACCTTCATGGTAAAATAATAAGTAAATACTCCTTATGCTTTATTCCCGATCTTCCTGGCGATCTTAACCTGACGGGAAAATTAACACACGGATTAAAGTTGCCATATAATGTACGATTCATCGGGATATTGTCACGTTTCAGAAAGACAGATAAGTTACACAGCTCTTCTTTTCCAAAAGAGGGAATGACGACTGTAATATTATCCGGACCAGAATCGCAGCGTAGTATACTTGAAAAGAAATTAATAAATAATATAACGCAACAGAACCTCAGTGCAGTGATACTCGGAGGGAAACCTCATGAAAATACACAAAAAGGGATCGGCTGGAATATAACATATTACAGCCATGCAGACCGAATGACCATGCAGAAAATTATTTCGGAGAGTAAGATAATAATTACGCGCGCCGGTTATACAACAATTATGGAACTTGTGAGTATGGAATGCAGTGCCGTATTAATTCCTACTCCGGGACAGACTGAACAGGAATATATCGCTATGCTGCTTTCAGATAAAGGCTGGTTCTCGTGTATACCACAGAATAAATTAAACGGCAAAGTTCATTTTAACCATGCCTCTGCTGACTGGTGCGAAGAGATAATAAAGCAAAGCAAAGAACTTCTTGATAAGGCTTTAAAAGAACTGTCAGAGCAAACCAAGGATAAGTAACGACCCAATCAATCCCAGGAAAAAACCGGTCCATACCTCAGTTGGTGTATGAGCCTTGAGCCATAACCTTGAGGACATCACCAGCCCCGAAACAAGGATGACAATTATCATCAACCATGTAAGAGGTATCTGCATCTTTATTGAAAGGATCATTACAAGTGCGGTCATTGCACCGGCACCTGCAGAATGAACAGATATTTTAAACCAGAAATTTATTATTGTAACAGCAACTGCAAGTACAGCAGAACATATAATGAACGATTTAATGAAAAAAGGTATGTGAAATTTGTAGATCAGATATACAGTAAAAACATAAAATAATGAAATTGTTATCAGTGGAACAACCCTCTCACTTCTGCTCCCAATAGTCCAGCCACTTATTATATTCCTGAACCTGAAATAAACGATCAGTATAAGAGGGATTATCAAGTTATCAGTGATCACAATAAACGATACAACTTTTTTGACCTGTAAAGGCAGGTATCCGTACAGGGAGGGAGTGGAAAATATTATCATTAATCCGTAAACAGTCATAAGCAGGGGGTGAAATAAAACTGACACAATTTGTGCCAGCCTGTCGTCGATCGAAATGGATTTTCCAGAAACCATCATATCTCTTTTCTAAGCCGTGCCACAGGTATACTAAGTTGTTCGCGGTATTTGGCAACTGTCCTGCGTGCTATCTGGTATCCTTTCTCCTGAAGAATCTCAGTAAGACGTTCGTCTGTAAAAGGGTGCCTTTTATCTTCATTATCAACACAATCCCGAAGAATCCGTTTTATTTCACGTGTAGATACCTCTTCACCGCTGTCAGTCTGCAGCCCTTCAGAGAAGAAAAATTTAAGCGGAAATATCCCGAAATGGGTCTGGATATACTTACTGTTTGCAACTCTCGAAACGGTGGAGATATCAAGTCCTGTCATCTCGGCAACGTCTTTCAGTATCATCGGCTTCAGCTTCGTTTCATCGCCGTCGATAAAATATTCCTGCTGATATTCAAGAATGGCATTCATTGTAAGCAGAAGGGTGTTCTGACGTTGCTTTATTGCATCAATAAACCATTTAGCCGAGTCGATCTTTTGTTTTACAAAGAGTATGGCATCCTTCATCTCTTTTTTATTTCCCTTATCCCTGCCATAGGTCTGAAGCATTTCAGAATATGTACGGTTGAGTCTTAGTTCAGGAAGGTTTTTTGAATTGAGATGAAGATCGAATCCTTCTTCAGAGTGCTCGAGTATGAAATCGGGTATGATAGGTTGGGCCATTTTACTGTACGGATCACTGTAAAAACCACCGGGCTTCGGATTGAGTTTCAGTATCTCATCTATCGCCTGTTTCAGTTCATCCTCCGTAATCCCCATCCTGACAATTATTTTGTCGTAATGTCTTTTTGAGAACTCTTCAAAATATGATTCTATAATAAAATATGCGAGCTTTGCCGGAGCCTGTGAAAGGTCTTTTTTAGCAAGCTGCAGAAGAAGGCATTCCCTGAGGGTTCTCGCTCCGACACCTGCAGGTTCAAGGTCCTGTATGATCACCAGCACTTCTCCGAGTTCCTCAACTGTTGTTGTAATGTTCTGAAGAAAAGCAAGGTCATCGACAATATTAACCAGTTCCCTTCTGAGATAACCGTCTTCATCAATATTCCCTATAATAAATTCGCCCAGGATTTTCTGTTTATCTGTCAGATCCCTGAGGCCGAACTGTGATTCAAGGAATTCATGAAAAGAAGAACCTGCTGAAAATGGTATATCTGCTTTTTTTTCATCATCCCTGCTCAGATTGTTTGTCCGCAATCTGTAATCAGGTATCTCATCCTCTTCAATGAAATCATCGAGTGTAAATTCTTCCTGGTCCCTGTCATCCTCTTCATAATCCTGATCATTTTCTTGCTGTTCAGATGCAATCTCCTCATCATCGTGGCCTTCCTCAAGAGCGGGATTCTCTTCAAGCTCTTTTTTGATCCTTTGTTCTATCTGCAATGTAGGCACCTCCAGTAGTTTGATCATCTGTATCTGCTGGGGAGAAAGCTTCTGAAGCAGCTTCTGTTGTAATTTCTGCTTTAACATCTTTGCTACACGTGCCCTGTTTAATATATTTTACTAAAATTCAGCATTTTTGGGTGTCCTGGGAAATGGTATCACATCCCGTATATTTGACATCCCGCTAATAAACAATATAAATCTCTCAAAGCCAAGTCCGAAACCACTGTGTGGTGCTGTTCCGAATTTTCTTGTCTCAAGATACCACCAGAGATCTTTTTCAGGAAGTCTAAGCTCACGTATCCTTGTAAGAAGCTTATCATAATTTTCTTCTCTCTGTGAACCTCCTATTATTTCTCCTATCCCCGGAAAAAGAACATCCATTGCCCTCACTGTTTTTCCGTCGTCATTCTGTTTCATGTAGAATGCTTTGATATCTTTCGGATAATCGGTCAGAATAACTGGGCATTTGAAGTGTTCTTCAACAAGATACCTTTCATGCTCAGCCTGCAGATCCTTTCCCCATCCGACTTCATAATCCCATTTCCTGCCCGAAGCGCTAAGTATGTCAACCGCTTCGGTATAAGTCATTCTGATAAAATCATTATTGAGTACAAATGCAAGCCTGTCCAGAAGACCTTTATCTATCATATTATTAAGAAATTCCAGATCATCCCTGCAATTATCGAGAGCATATTTTACCAGATACTTCACAAATTCTTCTGCAAGATCCATATTATCGGATAAATCATAGAAAGCCATTTCCGGTTCTATCATCCAAAACTCAGCAAGATGCCTTGGAGTATTTGAATTTTCTGCCCGGAATGTGGGTCCAAAAGTATATATTTCACCAATTGCAAGAGCTCCAAGTTCACCTTCAAGTTGTCCCGAAACGGTAAGATTAGTCTGTTTTCCAAAAAAATCCAGTTTGTAATCAACCGAACCATCCGGATTTTTCGGAACATTTGTAAGATCAAATGTCGTTACATGGAACAGTTCACCTGCCCCCTCACAATCGCTTCCGGTGATAATCGGAGTATGAAGATAATAAAAACCTTTGTCGTTGAAATATTTATGTATTGCAAAGGCGGTTGCATGTCTTATCCTGAGAACAGCTCCGAAGGTATTTGTACGTGGACGAAGATGAGCTATTTCCCTGAGGAACTCCATTGAGTGCCCTTTTTTCTGCAAAGGATATACTTCCGGATCACATTTCCCATAAAGCTCTATCGATTCAGCTTTTATTTCCACATCCTGTCCCTGCCCTTCCGATTCAACCAGTTTACCTTTAACAGCCAGACAGGCTCCGGTAGTGATATCCCGGAGAAATGATTCGCCAAATTGTGCAGCCTCAGCAACTACCTGTATATTCTTTATTGCAGATCCATCATTAAGAGCAATAAAGGAAATATTCTTATTTCCCCGCTTTGTTCTCACCCATCCCTTCACGAGTACATCCGACCCTTTCCGGGGAGAATCCAATATAACTTTTATCTTTTCCCTCTTCATGTTAATATTTAAAACATCCCGCAAAAATAATAAATTGCTCTTATTATAGTTTAATTCAACAAAAACAATACTGTCCTTACAGCCGGTTTGAAAATTTATAAATTCTTAATAACTTTGAATTTAAACTGAAACTTTATTTTACTATGAATGAAAATCAGAGATTTATTGTTGTTCCATGGGATTTCACCCCCGTAGCGGATAATGCTCTTGCTCATGCAGTCAGAATAAGTGGTATCGTTAAAAACGAGATAGCTCTGCTTCATATTATTGAAGCAGGAAGAAAGCCACAGGAAGAGAAAGAGAAGAAAGTGATGCTTCAGAAAATTGCAGATGATACTTTCAGAAAATATAATATTCCTGTTTCATGGTTCGTGGTAAAAGGAAGTATTTTTTCTTCCATTGCAGAATTTGTAAATGAAAAAGATGCAACCCTTGTTATCATGGGTACACATGGAATCAAAGGCATGCAAAAACTCACCGGAAGCTGGGCCCTGAAAGTAATCATTAAATCGAAGGTTCCATTCATTGTTATTCAGGATCCTCCTCACGGCCAGGGTAAATTTAATAATATTGTTTTCCCTGTTGATTTCAGAAAAGAAAACAAGGAGAAAATAAAGATGGCAATCTATATGGGTAAATATTTTGATTCGAAAATCCATATTCTGGTTACCACTTCAGCCGATAAAACCCTTATAAAAAAGACAAAGATCAATCTTGCTTTTGCAGTAAAATATTTCATTCAGAACAATATAGAATATGAAGTTCACGAAATTCCCAAGGGAAAATCTGCTGAACGGACAATTGAATTTGCACAGAAAATAGATGCTGACCTTATACTAATAATCACTACAAAAAACATCACATTGGCCGATTACGCACTGGGTGCCGCTGAGCAACATATCATTGCCAACAGTTCGAGGATACCTGTATGCTGTGTAAATCCCAAGACATCTTTTGCAAGCAGCAGGCAGTTTATGGGAGGCTGGGGCGATTAATGTCAATTATAAAATAATTTATCTTAATTGTCTGGTGATGTAAAAATATCAGATAAATGTCTATTATAGTTGAAGGAGTTACCAAAGTTTACGGATTGCAAAAAGCACTTGATAATGTTTCTTTCAGTGTAAAAACGGGAGAAATTGTGGCTTTTCTCGGTCCGAACGGAGCAGGTAAATCCACCATGATGAAAATCATTACCGGATTCCTGCCTGCTACCTCTGGATCAGTCATGATAAACGGTTCCGAAGTCTCTTCCGATGACCCTGAGATAAAAAAGAAAACTGGATATCTTCCTGAAAATAACCCCCTTTATCCTGAAATGTATGTTAAGGAATACCTGTCCTTTGTTGCATCAATTTATAAACTCGGAAGGAATTCCGGGGAAAAAATAAAAAATATAATAGATATTACAGGACTTTCACCCGAATCAAATAAAAAGATTGGCGCTCTCTCCAAAGGTTACCGCCAGCGGGTAGGTCTTGCCCAGGCACTTATTCACGATCCGGAAGTACTTATACTTGACGAGGCTACATCAGGCCTTGATCCGAACCAGATAATTGAAATACGTAATCTTATCAAAGAAACAGGTAAGGAAAAGACCGTTATTCTTTCCACACATATAATGCAGGAAGCTGAAGCTGTCTGCGGAAGGATCATTATAATTGATAAAGGAGTGATAGTCGCTGATGAGGAAAAAAGCAATATCTATTCAAAAATCAAAAAAAACCGGCAGACAATCAGAGCAGGTTTTGATAGAAATATCAGCGATTCAGAGCTTCTTTCAATACATGGAATAACAAACGTCCGCCAAAGCGGAGAAGGCCTCTGGATTATAGAAGCAGATTCAGAGGAAGACATAAGACCGGCAATTTTCTCATTCGCAGTAAATAATAACCTTACAGTGCTTTCTCTTCAGAAGGAGGAAAGCAATCTTGAAGAAGTCTTCAGACAACTGACAGGCAAATAATTTTTTTATTCACATTTTTTTATTTTCTTTGCCTTTCATATTTCCGGTGGAAAGATTTGTGCTGATTGCAACCACAGAAAAAAATGCTAAAATGCGTCTATTCTGTAATTACATAGCCAGAAGTTTTCCCGGTAATTGTTAGTTTTTTGGTACAAAGTGCTCTGAGGTAAACAGAAGTGA
>CAZPMM010000069.1:0-7760 GCA_964587405.1 uncultured Rikenellaceae bacterium | reverse complement strand
TGCCCCACTAAGGAACAAGCCCCCATAAATCCTCATGTTTCTCATATTAGTGATATGTATAAATCACCTGCAGGGCCACATCTTAAAGCACGTCTTATTTCGGCTGCAGAGGTTAATTTCATTCTTGCCGAGGCAGCATTAAAAGGATGGTCTGCCGGAGCAACGGCAAAGGATCTGTACGAAGCAGGAGTCAAATCCTCAATGGATGCCTGGGGACTCAAAGAATCATATTCAGATTATATTGAAGAAGAGGGAGTTGCTTTTGATGGGACTCTAAGTCAGATCATTGAACAAAAATGGATTGCAAGTTGGACTGCAGCTGCAGAATCATGGTTTGATTACAGGAGAACAGGTTATCCGGCACTCTCACCCGGGAAGGTCGTGAAAAGAAATGCTATTCCCCTGAGGTTTTATTACGGCACAAACGAATTATTATATAATCCGGAGAAAGTTGAAGAAGCCATACAGGAGCTTGAGACAACTTCATTTTCATCGAGCGACGGGAAAAACAGCCCATGGTCAAAATCATGGCTTCTGCAAGGAACAGGTAAACCCTGGTAGAAGAATACAGGGCATTTAATTCAGATATTGACTGAAGAACTCATCCATTTTGGTCTGACAATATTTATTGATTCTCAGAACAACGTCCATTGTATGAGACAAGTATGGAAGGAGTTATAATTCCTTCAGCATTTCCATCAGATGACCATGTAGTATTCCTGCTGTTTCCGGCCCCAGGGAATTTTCTTCGCCATATGGAGGATTTTCCCTTCCGTAAGTATAAGGGGCTTTCACATCCCATTGGCTTTTGGGGATTATGTATCCTGTTTCATCATTGGCAAGCCCGAAAATGAATTTATATTTTCCCGGCATCATGGATCTTACAGAAGGTATTTCAGACGGAATGATTGAAAAATCATTCCCTTCGGGTGCCTCAATCCCACCGTTAACGATTTCAGGATATATTTCTCCGGGCAATGAGGCGAATGAAAGGGGGCCTAATTTGAAAACTGCAAGTTCGGACCTTATTTTCATCCATCCGGTCATTCCCCTGTCAAGGACTCCAAGAATCATTCCAAGTCGGAATAATTTATTTTTAATTGGAAGAATAACAGATCTGGCGATCAGTGAAATTGATGCCGAATCGATTCTTTCAACCGGATTCATCATTGTGTTCAGGGCAAGCAGAGCTATCTGTTGCCCCTGTGCTTCAGCTTTTTCAAAAGAGGGTTCACTATACTCTATCCCTGAGAAAGGATTAGTAACTTTAAGGTCAGGAGGTGTTGTCATAAGTCCTCCGATTGCACCGTTAACATAAATTGCAATTCCTCCGATGCCTTCTCTGACCAGACTATCGTCCTTCTTAATTCCATTTTCAACTCCTTCCCTTACATAATGAGGAAAGTCAGAGGTGATCTGCAGATTTTTACTCCATAATGTCTCAGGGTGGTCTGCCCAGGATATGATTGAACCCAGGGTGTTTCCATTACCGGCATCAATAACTTTTATCAATCTTAGCCCTGAATCATAAACATCAGGCTTCCTTGTGTCTGTAACCAGATGAGCGGCCCCTGACAAATCTTCTGATATTTCGAGCAATGCCGGGCAAAGATTATCAACAGCAATAACTACCGATTCTACGATCCTGTTCTTCACAAATTCAATATAATCTCTATCGACACCGCTTTTAAATGGCGACTTTCCCCATAGTCCAAGCATATCGGGAGCTTCATGTGTATGCGTCGAAATAATTATTGTATAAGTAATGCCACATTCATCCGGTATTCTGTTACGGGTATCTATTACATTATTATTCATAAACCCTATTGCGTCCAGGACAATAATTGCAATCCTTGTCTTACCATCATCAAGAACCATTGTTCTTGCCCACAGATCGTCATGAATTCCGTTAGCAGCCCTTTTGTTTCCAAATCCGGCGATCCAGACTGGATCAAATTTCCCGTTTCCGTTGCCATCTGTAAAAGTATCACCTTTCCGGGGTTCATATTTTGCATTATTGTCTGCATCGGTCCACCGGTCAGGAACTTCCGGAGTAATGGTAAGAGCGGAAAAACCGGCTTTGAGGGGTGATGGATTTCCGGAAGAGATCTTTAGAACAGTTTTGTAACCCGGATTCCGGTCCCGCATATTTCGCCCTGACCAAATAAAGAAAAACAAAACTGCTGCAAGCAGAATTATTCCTGCTGATTTGAGTGCGATTTTTCTCTTTTTCATTCCAATGGGATTGCTTATAACAAAGTTGAACAATAATGGCAAATTTTCAAAGTACATAAAATCGTTAACTCCTGATTTGTTTCTGTCTTCCGGATATTGAAAAGGGAATGGTAAAAAGGAATATCCCGATAGAGGTCTTTATCAGTTAACTGAATATGGATGATAGTTAATTTCTTTTTATATTATTTTTTCCTGCTTAAAATAGAAACGTATTTTCTTATAAAAGGCCATTTTTCATCATTGATCTTCGCACCCACAACTTCTATTACGTTTCCTGCCAGCAATGAACCCAGAATACCGCATTTTTCAAAGTCAAGGTTTTTGGCAAAACCGTAAAGGAAACCGGAGGCATACAAATCACCAGCGCCTGTAGTGTCTATACATTTAACAGGTAACGAATCTACTTTAATTATTTCTTCATTTTTTTTAAGCCACGATCCGCCGGGACCGATTTTTACAATTGATATCAGGGCATTTTCAGACATTTTTTTCAATGCTTCCGGTGGAACTGATCCTGTGAAAATCCTTGCTTCATCTTCATTGGCAAAAATAATATCGATAAAGTCAGCCACTATTGTTTTGAATTCATTAAAATATGCTTCAACGACATTATAACTAGACAGATCAAGAGCTATGACCATGTTCTGTTCTTTAGCAATTTTACATGCAGATTCCATGAGAAGAAGGTTGTTTATGAGATATCCTTCGAGATACAGGATATCATAACCCAGGAACATATTTTTATCAAGATCTCCGGCATTTAGTTCAATTGCAGCTCCAAGATGAGTTGCAAATGTCCTTTGGTGATCTTTTGAGACAAGAGCAACTGCCGTTCCCGTCGGGGTATCACGCCGGAACATAAAGGTATTTACACCTGCTTTTCTCATTTC
Organism: uncultured Rikenellaceae bacterium; assembly: GCA_964587405.1. Taxonomy (GTDB): domain Bacteria; phylum Bacteroidota; class Bacteroidia; order Bacteroidales; family VadinHA17; genus LD21. The sequence goes on along the minus strand of CAZPMM010000069.1, from coordinate 4,635 downwards.
ATTCTCGAAAATAGAGCCTGTTTCATCTTTACCGACAGAACCGATGAAACCTGTTTCTGCACCCAGCATGGCAAGTCCATGTATCGTATTTGCTGCAGATCCTCCAGAAGAAAATGTTCTTTGAAATTTATTCGTTCTTGATTTTATTAGGTCTGATCTTGATTCATCAACAAGCTGCATACTTCCTTTCGGCAACGCAAATTCTTCGAGAATCTTATCATCATTTATAGGAGTCATTACATCAACCAGTGCATTACCGATACCAAGGATTTTCTTCATATTGAAAATTTTTTTTAAAGATATTGTTAAATTCACTAAAAGCCCTTATTTTTGGGTCGCTAAAAACAAATAGAATAATTAGTAAAAATTCCTCAGTAGCTCAGTCGGTTAGAGCGGCGGACTGTTAATCCGTAGGTCGTAGGTTCGAGCCCTACCTGGGGAGCAAATTAAAAAGGATTATTTTATTTCCTGTTATTCTCGCTTCAATATTTTATGTTTATACTCTTTAAAGTTCCAAAAACGGTATTCCTTTCACTAATATATTTTAAAATAGCTTAACTGTACCGGAGCTTTTTTCTTTTCAATAGGGTTGCTGAAGGAATCCTTTATGTACAATTATTAAAATTTTAATGAATATATTTATAAACTGTAATAAAAATCTTATCATGACAGGCCGGCATAGGGGTCATTTTATAAAATCAATTATATTTCGTAACTAAAATTATTACCGGAAAATGAAAAAATTTTACTGTTATTTGTTAAAGATCCTTGTTTTTCCAACCTTATTATCCGGACAGACGGGAAAAGTATTTGATAATCTTTCAATGAAAAGTCAGATACTGAAGATGGAACGCAAGTATGCAATTTACCTGCCTCCTGATTATGAAACATCGAACCGCAGTTATCCTGTTCTTTACCTGCTTCATGGTGCAGGTGATGATCAAACGGGCTGGGTTCAGTTCGGTGAAGTTAAGTATATAGCCGATAAGGCGATAAATGAAGGTGTTTCAACTCCGGTGATTATTGTAATGCCTGATGCTAATACAGGACGGAGAGGATATTTCAACACCATGAAGGGAGATTTTCAATACGAGGATTTCTTCTTCAAGGAATTCATACCCTTTATTGAAAAAACCTACAGGATCCGTGCTGAGAAGCAATACCGGGCAGTTGCAGGTTTATCAATGGGTGGAGGGGGTACAGTATTATATGCGCTTCATCATCCGGAAATGTTTGCAGCCGCATGTCCGCTGAGCGCATCAGTCAGGACAAGAACCGCCGACAGGGGAAGGATAGCTGCAGCCGATACTGCCGGTCTTACATCGGAGCAGATCAACAGTTACCTTAATCAGCACAATGCATTGTACCTTATTGAAAATATGCCTAACGATAAGAAAACAGCTGTTCGCTGGTATATTGATTGCGGTGATGATGATTTTCTTTATGAAGGTAATTCACTGATGCATATTGCCATGCGCAAGAATGAGATACCTCATGAATACAGAGTAAGGGATGGTGCCCACTCCTGGCAATACTGGAGAGAAGCCTTGCCCGAGGTACTGGGTTTCATTTCAAAGGCATTTCACAGGTAAGAACAGCCCTTTTAATCAATAACCGGTATATAGACAGGCCTGCAGAGGATCTGTTAGGCTATGCCTGAAACAGAAAATCAGACATTAAATTTCGGATTCAGGTATCAGAAAATCTACCTAATTTGTAACAAAAACCTCTGACATATTGTATCATTTTCCGGCAATGATGTTATTTAATCCCGATTTTTCCCATATTTCTCTGATTTTTTTTTGTAAATTTAATTTAAGACTTCTTTATTCCGATATTTGATTATTTTTATAACGAATAATATAATATTACTTTCATGACAGAACAACCCTTAAAAATTGGTTATTACCGGTACCGGATACTTGCCCTTGTTTTTATGGCAACCACTATTAACTATTTTGACCGCAGCATAGTCGGTGTTATGGCTCCGACACTGCAACAATTGTTTGGCTGGACAAATAAGGATTATGCGGCAATTATGGTGTCATTCAAAATTGCCTATGGTATTGGTTTACTATTCATGGGAGGGATCATTGACAAGCTTGGTACGAAGATAGGCTATACAATATCAATTGCCACCTGGAGTATTTTTGGAATGTTACATGCCGCGATCAAACCTGCCTTCAGTCTTGTTGGATTCATTGTTGCAAGATTCGGATTGGGAATTGGTGAATCAGGAAATTTTCCTGCTGCCATAAAAACTGTGGCTGAATGGTTTCCTAAGAAAGACAGAGCTTTTGCCACAGGTATTTTTGATGCATCCACAAGTGTGGGTGCCATTCTTGCACCATTCATCGTTGGAGCGATAGTAAGCGTTGAAGGTGATCGTTGGCAGATACCATTCCTGTTTACCGGTGTGCTTAGTGGTATATGGGTGTGGCTATGGTGGCGGACTTATCAGAAGCCTGAACATCATCCGAAATTATCAAAAGCGGAACTTGATTATATAAACAGTGATTCAGAACCCGAATCTGATGAAAGGATTCCATGGGTCAAAACGATACCGCGAAGGGAAACATGGGCATTTGCCCTTACTACTGTTACCGATGCAGTCTGGTGGTTCTACCTTTTTTGGGGAGCAAAATTCCTGTTTGAACAATTTGGTGTGGATATCAATAATATAGGATTGCCATTCCTGGTCATTTTTATAATGGCTGATGCGGGAAGCCTGCTTGGTGGACTGGCATCAGGTGCACTTATAAAAAAGGGATGGTCGATAAATATGGCGAGAAAGATTACTCTTCTTGTCAATGCTATTATCATTTTACCTGTTGCACTTGTTCCTGTTGTGGAAAGTAAATGGCTTGCTATTTTTCTGATAGGGGTTGGTGCATTGGGCCATCAGTCATGGTCAATAAACAGCTATACACTTGTACCTGATGTATTCCCGAAAAAAGCAACTGCTTCAGTAATAGGGATAGGTAAAATGGTAGGGGTTGTAATTGCTATTTTTGCAGATATTGCACTGGGATCAGTTCTGGATAAAGCCGGTAATTCCGGTTATTTCTGGGCATTCATAATTGCAGGATTTTCATATATAGCAATTCTTGGATTTGTACATTTGCTGATGCCTAAGATGACACCGCTTGACGATAATCTGGAATATATTAAAAAGTAAGTTCCTGATTTTAATCTATTCCCTCCTTAGTGCTTTTGATTAGCTGTAAGGATTGTGTTGAAAAATATCCTGAAGCACAGGTTTGACAGTTTTAGTATCTGGGCAGCGAATAACCGTTGCGGTATATCGGAGTGATAAGGTTGTTTGCTGTTTTTGTGGTAAAACACTGTTTGTCATCATTCCAGAATACTTTTTCACCGGTACGGAAGGCAATATTACCCATTTGTGCCACTAATGACACATTCCGGGCTATATTAATATCGGCATTCAGTTTCTGCGGAGTGTTGTTCTTTATACATTCAAGATGGTTAAGTACATGAAGATCGAGGCCGGTACCAACATTTTTCTGTAGTGGCACTGCTTCAATCTTTTGTTTTTCAGGAAATACTTCCCATCCCTTACGATCAAGAACAAGAGTACCGTTTTCACCTGTATATGCCATTCCATGAGGCCGTTGCCAGTTACCAAGTCCTATTCCTATCGAATGCTCCCAGGTCATTGTAAAATCCTTGAAGTCATAAACTGCAGTCATGGTATCCGGAGTCACCATTGCATCATCGGGAAATGCATATTTACCACCTATCGCCATAACTGACAGCGGAACTGACTTATTCATTCCGTAAAGAATATAATCAATAAGATGAACACCCCAGTCTGTCATAACCCCGCCTGCATATTCCCAAAACCAGCGCCATGACTGATGGAAATGGTTTTTGTTGAAAGGTCTTTTTGGTGCCGGACCAAGCCATTTAGCATAATCAATACCATCAGGAACCGGAGTATCCGGAACTTTTGGAACTGCACCCTTCCAGTCGACGAATGACCATGCTTTGCAAGCTCTTATGCGTCCAAGTTTTCCTGTTTTAAGATAATTGATTGCATCAACAAAATGAGGCTGACTTCTTTGCCATTGTCCCACCTGTACCAGTTTGAGATGTTTTTTTACGGCATTTGCCATGATGTTGATCTCGGCAATTGAATTCCCTATGGGCTTTTCTACATAAACATGTTTCCCGGCTTCAAGTGCATCGCAGAGCATTAGACAATGCCAATGGTCGGGAGTTCCGATTATTACTATATCAATGTCCTTATTTTCAAGCATATTACGGTAATCAATATAGAGCTTGGGTTTAGGACGTCCCATTTTAATGATTTCATCTGTCCGCCTGTACATCACATTCCTGTCAACATCAGATATTGCCGCACATTCAACTTCAGGGTTCTTCAAAAACGATACAAGATCGCTCCATCCCATACTGTTACCGCCAATAAGAGCTACTCTTATTTTATCAGAAGGAGCAACGCTTCTTCCTGTAATAGAGAACAATTCCATGGGTAGAACTGATCCTGCTGTCAATACCGATCCAGTTTTTATAAAATCTCTTCTTGTAGAGGCCATAATTGTGATAATTACTTTAAACAAACGGCAATTTAATATTTATTGTGTAATTGTCATA
>CAZPMM010000068.1:0-7786 GCA_964587405.1 uncultured Rikenellaceae bacterium | reverse complement strand
AAGTCCGGGATCATTCTCAACAATTTTTATAATATTATTCAGAGGCTTACGGTCATCACTGTTTAGCCCGCTAACCGTTATCAGGAAATTTTTCCCGATGAAGAAATCAACTTCATCTATAAAAAGCGTTTTATTCTTATAAGTGAAAGCATTGAAAATCATGAATGTATTACCAGGGAAATGCTCTATCTTAGGAACCTGGCTGCTGTCGAGACAGTCTTCTACCGACAAGGGATGTATCGCCATGGTTTCAACCAGAGAATGTAGTTCTTCAATCCCGGGTTTGTAATAATCCATCCAAATAAATCCCCCTTCATTCAAGGTTGTAATAGTTTCTTCAAGACTCTTCAATCCGTAAAATAAACCGGTTGGTGTAAAATGGTAAAACTTTGTTTCAGACATGGGCGGGAAAATTGGTAGCTGACTAAAATAAAGAACGAAGGTATAAAAAAAACTGAAGTGTTTACATTTCATAACTTGTCTAAAGTTATGATTTTTAAATAACCACATATAAGAGACATTCTATGAACCATAGACATTCCAGACACTTTTTTTGATTTCCTCGAATAATTTTGTCACCTTCGTATATTAGCGCCCGTGAAGCGGAGAAGAAAAGAAACCATTATATGACAAAACAGGGAGAAAAGAAATCTCTTTTTATATTAAATCCATATGCAGGAGTCATCCCTGTTAAGATCATAATATCGGAAGAGCTGAAAAGAAGGAAGAATGAATTATCATATTTCAAATCTCTAAGCATTGATGATTCTGGTTCACGTATAAAAAAATCCTTTGATAATTATGATATTTTCGTAGCTGCCGGAGGAGACGGAACAGTCAGGAGCGTGGCGTCAGAACTTATTGGAACTAATAAGATCCTCGGGGTCCTTCCGATGGGATCAGGGAACGGATTTGCAAAAGAACTCGGATTCAGAACAAATATCCGGTCATTGCTTAATGATATAAAAAAAGCCGAACAGTTTCCTGTCGATGTAATAAAAATAAACGATCTGAACTGCCTGAATGTGGCAGGGGTCGGCCTTGACAGCTTTGTTGCACATTCCTTCGACAGACTTAAGACACGTGGATTCTGGTCATACGTTTGGGTTACAATGACTAATTTCTTCAAACTGAAACCTGTTCATATAGATATTTTTATTCCCGGGGAAGAGATAATTTCTGAAGATCTTTTTGTACTTACCATAGCAAATACAAGGCAATTCGGGAATAATGCCTTTATAGCACCAGATGCCAGACCAAATGACGGAATTATTGACCTGGTCATGATAAGACCGTTCCCGAAATTTATGTTCCCCGTGTTCGTCTACAAACTTTTCAGGAGAACACTAAAAGATTCAAAATACGTGAGGTATCTTAAAACCGATAAATCTTTTACAATCAGGACCGTCGAAACCAGATTCCATATCGACGGAGAACCTGTTAAAATTAAAGGAGATGTTTCGGTAAAGATCATAACTAATGCCCTCTTTGTACTAAAAACCAAACATAATAAGCTATGAACATTAAAAGCAGAATCCTCTCAGGATGTCTGGTGGTCCTGTTTATCGTCCTGACATCACAATCAATGGCACAGAGCCTCGATGAAATAGAAAAGAACCGTGTTTCCCTTCCCAATGGCTGGCTGCTTACTCCTGTAGGAAATATGATCCCGGTCGGAGATCTTCCCCTGAATATTGCTGTTTCACCAAACAAAAAAATTGCCGCAATAACAAATAACGGCCAGAGTGATCAGACTATTCAACTAGTTGATATAAAAAAGGAAATAGTAACAGAAATCAAAACAATAAGTAAATCATGGCTCGGCCTTACTTTCTCCGATAACGGTAAATACCTATATGCTTCAGGAGGAAATGACAATATTATTATCAGATATAAAATTAAAAAAAATAAACTGGTTAATCACGATACAATAACCCTTGGAAAACCATGGCCGGAAAGGATCTCTGTTGCTGGTATTGCCGTTGATGACTCAAATAACCGGCTTTATGCAGTTACAAAAGAAAATAATACTCTTTATGTAATTGATACCCGCACCAGAAGTATCGTTTCAAAGCATCAGCTGGGAGGAGAGGGTTATACCTGCATTCTGTCTCCCGACCGGAAAATCCTGTATGCCACCTGCTGGGGATGCGATAAGGTCATATTATTCGATACCTTCAGGCAGGAGATAACAGGGTCCATTAATACAGGAGACAATCCGAATGACATGTGCATTACTTCCAGCGGTCTTTATCTGTTTGTGGCAAATGCCAATGATAATAATGTATCGGTAATAGATACCAGGCAGAAAAAGGTTATCGAAACGCTGAATACAGCTTTATATCCGGATGCTCCCAGCGGTTCAACAACAAACAGTGTTTCACTGAGCAGTGACGAAAAGACCCTTTTCATCGCAAATGCAGATAATAATTGCCTTTCTGTTTTTGACGTCAGTGTACCGGGAAGAAGTAAAAGTAAGGGATTCATTCCCACAGCCTGGTATCCGACATGTGTGAGGACAGTTAAAAACAAAATCCTTGTTACAAATGGAAAAGGCCTCTCCTCTCTCGCAAACCCATTCGGACCTAACCCTATGCGAAGAGGTTCAGAAGTTGTTTATCATGAAGGAGGCAGAGAGAAAACAATTAAGGTACAGTATATAGGCGGCCTCTTCAGAGGAACACTGGGCATTCTGGATATTCCTGATGATAACCAGATGGGTATCTATTCAAAAGCTGTATATAACAATACACCTTATATCAAGGAAAAAGAGATGATAACCGACATACCGGCAGGAAATCCGATACCTTCCAAAGTAGGAGACCCATCTCCGATTAAATATGTATTCTATGTAATAAAAGAAAACCGTACCTATGACCAGGTTCTGGGAGATATGCCGGAAGGGAACGGAGATCCGAACCTTGTCCTTTTCGGTGAAAAAATAACCCCCAATCATCATGCCCTTGCCCGTGAGTTCGTTCTTCTTGATAATTTCTATGTAAATGGTGAAGTAAGCGCCGATGGCCATAACTGGACAATGGGAGCTTATGCCACCGATTATCTTGAAAAGAACTGGCCTACCAGCTATGGCCGAAGAGGTGGAGATTATCCCGGTGAAGGTCAGAGAGAAATAGCTAATAACAGTGACGGATTCCTTTGGGACTTCTGTAAACGTGCAGGCGTCTCCTTCCGCAGCTACGGTGAATTTATCAATGCAAAAGGCCCTGCAATACCCGTACTCGAAGGTAATTATTGCAAGTATTTCACAATATGGAATCAATCAGTAATGGATACTATCCGCTTCCATCAGTGGAAACGTGATTTTGATTCTCTTCTTGCAATAAACAAAGTCCCTCAGTTCAATACCATCCGGTTTATCAATGATCATACTGAAGGCCTGAGCCTGCGAACACTGACTCCCATTGCACATGTGGCCGACAATGATCTTGCAACAGGAATGTTCGTCGATTACCTGAGCCATTCCCCAATATGGAAAGAATCACTTATCCTTATTGTCGAAGACGATGCCCAGAACGGCCCCGACCATGTCGATGCCCATAGGAGCATTGCATTTCTTGCAGGTGGATTTGTTAAACAGGGATTTGTTGATCATACTGCTTATACCACAACAGGACTTCTGCGAACAATAGAACTGATCCTTGGCCTTCCGCCGATGACACAACATGATGCTGCTGCAACACCTTTGTGGAGATGCTTTAACAATACACCCGATCATCCTCCTTTCAAACACCGGCCTGCAATGGTCAGACTCGATGAAAGGAATCTTGCAGAAAATGAATGGCAGAGACTCAGCGAAACATTCAACTTCGCAATTGAAGACAGGGTGAACGATAACGATTTCAACGAAGTTATCTGGAGAGCTGTAAAAGGTCTTGATTCTCCATGCCCGCCGGTCGTAAGAGCAGCATTCTTTATGAATAAAACCGAAGATGATGATTGAAACCTCCTGGCGCCCTTTGCGGTTAAGTAAAATTTTTTTAACTAACTTGCGGATCAGAATCTATAACTATTAAACCATGAAAAATCATTTTATTTCAATATATACATTTGCTCTTGCTCTCGCCATTGCACTCTCTTCCTGTGCCCGGAAACCAAATACTCTCAGTGCAAAAGAGAAAAAAGCCGGCTGGACTCTACTCTTCAACGGGAAAGACTTCACCGGATGGCGTCAGTATAACGGTACTGAAATGCCAAAAAACTGGTCTTTAGAAGATAATGCCATGAAAGTATTTACAGGTGAAGGCAAAAAACCCGGACAGGGAGCTCAGGGAGATATCATTTATGCTACAAAGGAATTTAAGGACTTCGAACTTTCAATTGACTGGAAAACAGCTGAAATGGGAAATTCCGGCATTTTTTATAATGTAAAGGAAGTACCCGGATCTGCAATCTATGCTTCTTCTCCGGAAGTACAGATACTGGACAATGTAAAAGCTACAGATAATAAAATCGACAGCCACCTTGCTGGTTCATTATACGATATGCTTCCTGCTGATCCCAAAACAGTAAAACCTGCCGGGGAATGGAATACCATTGTGATAAGCATGAAAGACGGAAAGGTCACACATACCCAGAACGGTGTAAAAGTAGTAGAATATGAACTCTGGACACCGGAATGGGATGAGATGGTCGAAAACAGCAAATTCAAAAATTTCCCGGGCTTCAAAGCAGGTATACCGAAAGAGGGATATATCGGATTGCAGGATCATGGCTACACAATCTGGTTCAGAAATATCAAAATCCGTGAACTATAACCTTGTATTTATCTTTTAACTCTTTCATATCCTATGTGGTTAAAGAAAAAATGTTGTTTAACTACAAAGCGTAAAAAAATTCATAGAGTGCATTAATAAATACTAAATATTATTAAATAGAGTCTTATAAACTTGACAATTAACAAAAAAACTATATCCATGAGAAAGATGATCTGCAGGGCATTAAGCCTGGTTTTATTTGCATTCATTTTCATGACAAGTAATGTTTCTTCTCAACAACTGTCAGATTACAGCTATAAAGGAAAGCTTGATGTAATGAATAATGCCATCATGAACGACGTGCAGTTCAATGGCTATACCGATCATTGGTGGAATGACTATAAGAAATGGTACAGATACGGGAACCTTTTTAAGATAAGCGTCCCTGATGTTGAAAAGAAAATAGTCCAGAGCAGAATTGATATGGCCGAAGATATGAAGCTGCCCGGCTTCTGGATGCAGGAAGGATTTATTATGAACTGGCTTTCAGCTCAGTGCACTACTATAGATAATCCCTCCTCATCTGAACTTTCCGCCGCTGTGGCTAAAGGAAATGTACTTGTAATAACTTCTCCTTCAAGTGAGACAGGGAAAATACTTCTTACCGGATATCCGGGCAATTCATCCTGGAAACAAACACTTAAAAGTTATCAGTTCAATGATCCCTATCTTGTCACAATTGATGCTTTTATTCTGGAAAGCGGCAATAAGAAGATATTCGTGGTCTCGTCTGACGATCATAAATCTGCCCTCAGAGTAAAAGATTTGATGGAAAACGTAAAAAAAGTTGTCACAACATATGATCTTCATAAAGGCTGGTTCGGTACTGAAACACTCCTCAAGTCAGTTACCTGTACTCCTGGACATCCGCTGGAAATAATTGGTAAAGGAATGAACGAGGGTAACTCCTGGTTTGTATTCAGCGGTTATATGGATTTTCTTATGAAAGATGAATTGGCCGGCTGGCTCTCCAGAACAAAGCTGCCGGTAGTAGCAGATGTAGGTTTTTCTCCAATTTTTGGCCTTGATAACTATGACGGACTTCAGGTACAGGATATGCAGACCAAACAATCCTGGATTGATTATGCACACAGCAGAAATGGATATGTTTTCCGTCCTGTATGGGATCCTGCAAGCGATCCTTACCACTATGATGGTTATATAGCCACAGTGGGCAACAAGTTGCAGATAGACAATGAAAATGTGCCTTTCATATTACGTACAGGCAACCTTCTAAGCGACCTTATTCCTTCGATGATTGTATTTATCAATAAAGGTGAAAAGCTTACACAGAAACAGTTGTTCAATGCCATTATGGCAAGAAGAGAAGTTGGTATTGCCAACGATGGTGTGGTTATGGGACCTGAAGAATTTAGAACAGCTATGCAAATGTTGTTCCTTGACAGACAATACCTGGAAAATTATTTCGGTGACCGTATCGATCTGAACGCAGAGATACAGAATTATACCCTTAACTTCACTGTAACAAATACATACGACCAACCTGTTACCGGAACCTGTGATATTCAGCTTCCCGAAGGAATACTTACAGATGGCATTCCGGGTGAATCTGTCACAATTCCGGCTAAGGGAAGTAAAACGATCCGGATCAATATCAAGCCTGATGCAAAAGGAATGGATTATCCTAATCCCATTGTTGCCGGATTCACATGGGGTGAGAATAAAAAATATACAATGTGTGTTATGGAAATGCCCCCGGCAATATCAGTACACAGGATCATTTACGGCCATACGCCTGTGGTTTCATATCCTGTCAGTATTCATAATTTTACCAATGAAACAAAGTATCCCGTTACGGTAAAAGTAATAGACAATAAACGCCCTTCAAAACCTGTATTTACATCGACCCAATATTGTACAAATCCGATCGGGACCTCTGCAGATCTTATTTTTGATCTGAAAGTACCTGCCGGTAATTATGATGTGGAAGTAAGCGCACTCGGAGTAAAGACAATCAACCAGATGGGAGTGGGAAAAGCTTCAGGAAAGGTACACGCATATGAAACAGACCTTAATTCTGACGGTATAAATGAATTCAGGCTCGAGAATGACAGTGTGAGAATAACACTTCTTTCAACAGGTGCAAGAGTGATAGAATATATTGTCAAAAGCCGTAATGATAATGTACTCTTTAAGCTCTGGCCTGAAAAATCCGGTGATGATAAACGGCCAAACCGCGACTGGGGATATTATCCATATGGAGGATTTGAAGATTTCCTCGGTCAGGCAAGCATGGAAACACATAAGGTTTATGATGCCCAGCTTATTAAAAACCAGGGAGATTATGTACAAGTTAAGATGAGCGCCGATTTTTACGGAAACAAACTTGAAAAAACATTTACCCTCTACGGTAATTCCCCTCTGCTGGAAGTAAGATATGCTATTAAATTTGTAAATCCTGAAGCCAATGTCATAGGACCTCAGCCAATACTTGAATTGGGGGAATCTCACTGGACAGAAGATGTGTTCATTACACCTACCATTGGCGGAAATGAGGAATTCAGAATGCGGCCTGAAAAGTATTATGGCAGGGCAATAATGATTGAAGAAGGATGGAATGCAGGTTATGATACCAAAGAGGATATTGCCTTTATAGGAGCATTTCCTGTTTCACAACCTCATTTTCTGCATATGTGGATGAATCATCCTTCTAATAGTGATGCTCATTATTATTATCTCGAATTCCAGCCATGGACACCTATTTACCAGAAAACAACGATGTATTTTACATATTATCTGTGGGGATCGGGAGGTAAATGGGAATCTGCTCTGAAAGAAATGAGAGACAGAAATTTGATTTCTGTACGTAAGAAGTAAAATTTAAATAATGAAGCCATTAAAGAAAACAACACGCATAATAATAATCGTTTGATTTACTATCCTTCCGATTAGTGCTATCGGGGTAAAGGTAAAAGAAGATCTGCCAGATCTCTGCTATAGTCATTGTTGTACAGCTGGCATCCTTGTCAGCACGTCTGTCAGCCATTGCC
>CAZPMM010000067.1:0-7796 GCA_964587405.1 uncultured Rikenellaceae bacterium | reverse complement strand
ATCCAAAAGTAATAAAAGGCGGTATTAATCAATTTCATATTTCAAATAAAGGGAAATTATCAAAGGATCAACAACTTAAAGATGCGGCTTTGTTTTTTTGCCGTGATATGGATGATCTCGAAATGAGAGACCTTATTGCTATCTGTAAATAAACAGCATGAATATCCGTGGTTGAATGTAATAACAAATAAGGGTTGAGTGGAGGATTAATATCTGTCAGGCAAATAACTGGGACAATGTTCCAAATGACATCTGGGTGGTGGATTCATATTAACCCGAGTCAAAAAATATTTCTTGAAAAGGTGAAAATTGTTGGATCTTTTGTTAAAAAGACTCCTTCAACGAAAACATGAATCAATAATTATTAATAAAATAATCAAATGTTTTTAAAAACAACTATCAAAATAATTATCATTTTCGTTTGCGTGTTTGTCCTACCAAGCAAGGGGATGTCGTTTGCATCAGAAGTAGACCTGTTATTTTTGAAACAGCAAATTCAAGAAACAAAAATAAAAGGTACTGATACTGTTCAGACTGTATATTATGGTGATTCTAAATTTGAAATAATTGGGAAACTACCTAACACGGAAACTTATGCCAGACTTCCAATAAGTGCTAAGAAAATCGTGCGTCAACCTGTTTGGCAACTTTCAAGACACTCGGCTGGAATTTCCGTTCGTTTTTCGTCCAATTCTTCCTCTATTAAGGTTCGTTGGACATTGAACAACAATAACATTTCGTCTAATATGACACCTATCGCTTCCAAAGGACTTGACCTGTATACGTATGTGGACAACAAATGGCAATTTGTTGGTGTTGCAAAGCCAACAGGAACAGTCCAAAATGAATCGGAGGTAATTAGTGGAATGAAGACTGAAAATCGTGAATATCTATTGAACTTGCCTTTGTATGACGGGATTGGTTCACTTGAAATTGGAGTGGACAAAGGAGCCACTTTTGATAAACCAAGACAGAAAATCATTGACACATCAAGTCCAATTGTTTTTTACGGAACGAGCATAACGCAAGGTGCCTCGGCTTCACGTCCCGGGCTGACATACCCGGCACTTTTACAAAGACATTTCAATAAAGCGGTTATTAACTTAGGTTTTAGCGGCAACGGCAGATTTGAAAAAGAGATCGCCGAATTCATCATGACCGCAAAGCCTTCTTTAATTGTTTTAGATTGCACACCAAATTCCAGAAGTGATACTATTAAAAAAAATCTTCCTAAAACGATCGACTACATAAGATCTATAAATGACACAACTCCTATCATACTTGTAGAAAGTATAATGAGGGATTTCGCTTTTTTTAAAAGAGATGATAAAACTGTTTTTGGAACGATTTCATTCATAAATGAACAGAATAATGCATTGAAAGAGGTTTATGAAATCAAAAGTAAGATATATGAAAATATATTTTACCTTAGTAATGAATACCTGATCGGACAAGATCACGAAGCAACGATTGACGGAACACATTTTAACGACTTGGGACACTATAGAGCTTATGAAGTTTTACGTCAAGAAATCGAAAAAATATTCAGCCCATAGCACAGATTATAGTGTCAGTTGAGAAGGGATATTCAGTAATTAACAAAAAAGCCAACTATCTCGAAATGACTTAGTTGGCTTTTTGGTATCTTTGGGTATTGTCCTGGTTTTATAGATAGCTAGAGGCTCAAGGCACCCAAGTGATTTATAACCGATCCGACACCATACATTTAAAATTGACTCTAAATGAGGAGATTGTTTAATGTCACTAAACATGCCTTTGATGAGATTTATTATGATTAAAGGAATGCCTTGATCTTGACAGGTTCTGCAAGCTGATTATTTTGTTATTCAGAAATAAAAAATCATTATGATGCCTGATAATATTAATTTGCCGTTATCTGATGTTCAATATCCTGGTGGCATAGTACACGTGTAATAATAAAAATTAATCCCTGTATAGTTCAAGTATTTTTAAAATCTTATGATGAACATATCAGAATAATCAACTTGAAGTCAACCCTGTACTATCAGATGACAGCATGGCAATAAGACCAACTCATTTTAAGGGCTGGTTTTCCAGTAACCCCGGTTCCGCCAGGTGACGATAATGGCAATAAGGCTAACCAGCCTTGAGGACCGGTCTTTCAGTAATCCCGGTTTTACCCGGGGTAAAGAACAATATCACTAAGTCCACCCTGGAAGGGTGGCCGAATAAATGAAAAGCAACTTCTGGAAAGAATAATAGTTGACGAGAAAACTTATGAAAACTGGCCGCGTAAGATAAAATCAGAATATGGAACATTAGCAAATTGATTATCAACTATATAATAAAATAAATGATGTGAATAACCATTTAATTATGTGCAAATTATAAACAAGTGCGAAACTAAAGTATTTTACTTTCGTAATACCACGAAACCATTAAGATTTTTGCCACTTTCCGATTTCAGGATGTAGAAGTATGTATCTTCCGGAAGGAAATTTCCTTTATGATCAACGCCATTCCAGTCATTTTTATAATCATTGTTCTGATAAACCCTTGCTCCTCTCCTGTCAAAAATCACCAGTTCCGTTTTCCCAAGTGTTTCAAGTCCCATAACTTTGAAATAATCATTCTTTCCGTCCATATTGGGAGTCAGCAACGATGGCACCGTAAACTCTTTGACCGTAATAACAAGGGAATCTACAGCTTCGGGGCAAACTCCGTTTTTCACTTTCCAAAGCAGGATATTCTGTCCCATTGACAATTCCCTGACAGTCGATTTAGGGTCATAAATATCAATGATCCTGCATCCTCCCGTCAGGACAGTCCACATTCCGTTACCAAATTCCGGAGGCATTGCATTCAGTTTTGTTTCAAAAGCAAGACCAAGAGTAAGATCGGGTCCTGAGTCGGCAATCGGCATTTCATCTGCCAAAACTATAACAGGTTTAATTGTAAAGAATCCATCTGTTGAAGTACCTTTAATATAATAGGTTCCCTCCGGAGCCATATCAGGAGTGGCAAAAGGTATTGCTGCTTCATCATCATACCAGTAAGTAAAAGTAAGACCGGGATCCGAACCGGCAGTTATGCCAGGAAGTGTCAGATCAGCTGTCCCTGTTGAACATATTGTTGGGGGGTTATTGACTACCAGTTCAGGAAGTTTAGGTTGCGGATTGATTATAACAGCCGATGAAGGTGGAGATATACAGCCCATGTTATTTGTAACCGTAAATGTATAAATTCCCGGAGGCAGGGAGCTCACTGTCGTAGTCGTTCCGGTACCGGTAATAACAACATTTCCGGGGCTCCTTGTCAGGCGCCATGTACCCCTTGATGGTAAGCCATTGATCACAACACTTCCCGTACTGAGTGATAAGGTTGGCTGGGTTATCGTTCCCGGAACCGGAACTGAAGGCAGGGCACTTACCATAAGAGTATAGGTAGCTGATGCGGCTTCACACGGAGCTCCGTCAGGATTATTTGTAGTAACAGTTATAAGAACAGTTTTACCAATATCACTTTCTGCCGGGAAATAAACAAAATCGAATGGCGTAGTGTTCGTCGAAACAGGTATTATGTTCCCGCTTCCGTTTTCAGTGATGGTCACAGATGTAGCTCCACCTCCAAACCGGTTATTTTTTATTGTTACAACTTCAGTACCACATGTGATACCGGAATAACTGCTTAGAACAATAACGGGTGGATTTATGCAAGCACATTCAACAAGAAAAGTATCTCCGGTAAAAGTACATCCGAATGTGTTTCTGATAGTTACTGTATGATTTCCGTTAACTACATCTGTAAATACCGGGAATTTCTGGAATTCACTTTTATCCAGACGGTATTCATAAACATCATGCACAAGATTTGTAATTCTAACGATAGCTTTCCCTGCACCGAGGGAGCAATCAACAGAAACAACAGGTTCTTTCGGAAGTGGAATTTCAGTAATTTTTGCACTTCCTTTCATTGCTGTCTCTCCAACTCTGTTTCTCCCTGTAACAGTATATTCTCCTGTTTTCTGAACATCAAAAGATATCTCTTTTCCGGTACCGATAATTACAGGCGCCTGTGGAATCCCATTACGAAAAAGTGTATATCTTACACCTTCCTCAGATCCGGTAAGTCCGACCGGAAGACCATCTTCTCCTTCACAATAAGAACCGCTACCGATTACTTCAAAGGGTTTGGGAGGATTCATCTGATTCAGAACAGGATTTCCGTAAACTATTGCATTAACACCAGGATTAACCTCTAGTTCCGAAATAAACCTCCTGATATATGTAAATACTTTTGTCGGATAAAGGGGTGAGGATGCCGTACTGGCTGTAAATGTAATATCAGGTGTAGTATTGACAGCAAAATCAATATCGGCGGTTATAATGAAATGAGTCATTAAAGAACCCGGACTATCCTTGGAAATAATCATTCCTTGCCCCCAAATTTTGACAACAACCCGGTCTAGCTTGATAAGAGTCTTTCCAGGATAACCATTTAACTTGTTTTCAACTTTTGGTTTGGCGACAAATGCAGGTGTAAAGTCGGAATTGCGATTTTCAATGCTCACAGTTATTTTACCTCCTTCATAAATATTAGAATTTAAAAGGAATCCCAACTGGCTCGTGGCATAATAGAAATTCTGGGAAGGATCGGTATCAAGTATATAAACATCAAATTCAAGCTTGTTGGAAGCTGTTTGTGTGATATTACGAACCGTGATATTGAAATCCTTCTCCCCCGCCCTGAGGAACACAGAGGGAATTATCAGAATAATTACTGCAAAAAACCTGAGTAAAAATCTTTTATTTCCGGAAATATAATAATTAAGTCTCTTCATTGTGCAAAAAATAACCTCTCTGGGCACATAGAAACACATATGTGCCAGCCCTGATTTATAAAACATTACTGCTCAAAAAAAATCCCCTTTGACTGGGTTCCAGTCTATTGCGCTATAAAAGCGATCCGGAATAAAAATTCCGCATATATCAATATCAAATAAACGATAAAGGTACACATTCCTTAAAAATTCAACTTTCTATTAATCAGATTTTTGTCAATTAAAACAGTCTGATCGTCAAATTTTCAGCTATGTTCATAAACCTCATGACAGGTATAAAAAGCTATTCTAAAATATTTTCTCACCAAATATTTTCAATTATTTTAATCAAATATCTTTGTCTTTCAAACTTTAAATCAGCTGGCTGTGAAAAAAATCAATGTTTCTATCCTTTCATTCTTAATTATACCGCTTATTTTATATGGTCAGGACGTAAAGGAGATTAAAAGATTTAATGTTCCTGAAGCCAGACAGGCTGTAGCTGTTGATGCAAATAATTTTTACATAATCAATAACAGCAGCATCACCAAACACGATAAAAGGACAGGGATACAGACTACAAAATGGGATGGAACTGAAGAAGGGATTACACATCTTAACAGCGGTGTTGTCATAAAAGGGCGCTTGTATTGTGCTTCGTCAAATTATCCCGGTTCTCCCATGGCCGGATCAATTGAAATATTTGATGCAACTAAACTTAAACATATAGGGAATCACAGCTTTGGCATCTATACCGGGTCAGTAACATGGATAGATAAATACGAAGGTTGCTGGTATATTGGTTTTGCACATTATACCGGGCCCGGTTCCAGTGAAGGAAAAGATACACGATGGACATCAATTGTAAAATTCGATAAAAAATGGCGAAGAATGGAATCATGGATGTTCCCCAATAATATAATTGAGCTGTTCGCACCTCAGAGTAACTCCGGTGCAGCCTGGGGAAACGATGGAAGATTATACTGCACAGGACACGACCGCGGGGAAATATATGTAATGGAAATACCAGTGTCTGGCCATACCCTGAAACATGTAAAAACCATATTCACCCCCAGCTATGGTCAGGGAATTGCTTTTGACCGTTCAATCAGAAATAAAAAGGTTATTTATGGAATCAGCAGAAATGACAATCTGGTTATCTCCTTTGAAATTGAATAATCATTCTGCCGTAAAATTCCTTATCACCTCATAAAAGTAATATAAGCCCGGAAGTTTTATTTCAGGAATAATCATTTTGATCCTGAAAATATTTCCTTTTATGAGAACCTCCGGCCTTTTTAGCAAAAAACGTAACAATGAATCTTAGATCCTGTAATATTTAACAGAAAAAAGAAGCCAGCCCTGTAACTCTATGTAACTACTCCTAACCTGATTTGGTATATGTACTTTATTTGGATTGGGCTGGCTGATCAGAAATCATATTCATCTTATAAAGATAAACTATTAAAAAATCCAAGTCAAATTTATTTAATCAATAAATAATTTTTTGCATTTTTTTCTTCACGGGGCAATAATAATAATTGTAAATTATTGATTTGGAATGATTTTTGTGATATATTTCTAATACCTCTTTAATTAAAAACCGCCTGTCATGAAAATTATTTGTCTTTTGGTTTCCTTTTTCCTGTTCTCTTTATTGCTGCAGGGTCAGACAGAAAAGCATATTCAAGGAAATAAAAAGAGAAATAAATCCGCTAACTGTAAAGAAAAGTTCCTCAGTCCTTTTACTTCCATAAATGATTCTATCATAATTACACCAAAAAAGTTATCTGATACTTTATCTCAGAAAAAGTCCTTCGAGGATAAAAATGATTCCATCTTCAGAAATCCTGACAACAGCTTATTCAGAAATCCAGGCCCCTGCGGGCCTGAAACATATCCGGGAGCACCAAGGTTTTACCGTAAAAGTCCGCAAATGCAAACACCTTATGAAAAGTCATTCTTAATTCCGTATGTCGCTTCAAAGGATCAGAAATATTTCCTGATAATAAAGGATCCCATAACTCACAGGATAATCAACTAAGATCCTTTTAAATATCCCCGAAAATCATTTCTTTAGATGGAGCATTGTACAATCAGGCATCATGTGCTATTGATAATTCAGGCATAAATATCAGAATAGTTCACTTAAATCAATCTCCAATGTCGCTGCAATTTCTAATAAATTGAAAAAATGATGGTCAAATCCACGTTCAACTCTACTCAGAGTGTTGCGATGCATATTCAGGCATTTAGTGTATAAAAGTTATGCAGAACAATTTATTGACTCAAGCGGAATTTTTGCGGATGAGATAATAGCGTTTCTGTCAACCCTTGCAAAACAGGAATGAGTTCGTATTTCTGAAAGGGTACACGCTGAATTAGCCAGAGCAAGGCAGCAGGGTTGTGTTGATGGTCGACCAATGTTAGAAGAAGGTAAAAGGGTATCAGACTTTGGAAAACTCTGATTAAAGTTTATTAAAGACCGTGGATTCCAGACATTCTAAGGCAAGTAAATAATCAGGTGTCTGATTCAAATTTGATTTTGCTTATAAAATTGCCAGTAGGAAATAGTGTATTCCTGCTCCAATGAATGCTGATACAGGTATTGTAAGTATCCATGCCCAAAATATTTTTGTTGTTATTCCCCATTTCACTGCAGAAAGTCTCTTTGTAGCACCTACACCAATTATTGAACCTGTAATCGTATGAGTGGTGCTTACAGGAATTCCAAAATGTGTTGCTCCAAAAAGTGTAAGTGCACCAGCTGTTTCAGCACAAAAACCTTCAAACGGTTTTAGTTTTGTAATACGTTGCCCCATTGTTTTAACAATACGCCAACCACCAAGTAACGTTCCAAGAGCAATTGCAGCATGGCATGATAAAACAATCCAAAGGTCAATTGAAGAGTCTTTGGCTACCTGATTTGTTGCAATTAAAGCCACCCATATAATTCCCATTGATTTTTGAGCATCATTACCACCATGACCAAGAC
>CAZPMM010000066.1:0-7825 GCA_964587405.1 uncultured Rikenellaceae bacterium | reverse complement strand
TTTTTGGGTTCACCAAGATGACCCATTACAGGTATCTGTTTTTCTTCGAGATAGCTAAAAACAGGCTTTAACGCAGGATCGTCAACCATTATATATCTGCCGGAAGAATCCCTGAGTACCATTCCTATGTTTTTCCATATTTTTATTCCTGTTGCTCCCTGTTTAATGCATTTATCAATTGTCGCTATTGTCTTCTCCACAAAATCGTTTTTTCCGAAATCATCAACTGAGAATGTTCCGAAAAATGAATATTGTTCCGGCCATGATTTTTTAATAAGTGTTGACGTTTCCAGTTGTTCTTCAACCGGTATACGTGAATCAACATTCGGGGATAGTATCCTGAAATTATAATCTGCAGCAAGTTTTATATATTTCGGATCCAATGAATTGATATGAAGATGTATATCAACCTTCCTGACATTTTTAAAATCTTTGTATGAATAATGGGTATTACCGGATTTACATGAAACTGAAAGAAAGATAATTATCAGTCCTGAAATCAGAATCCCCTGACGGCGGATATTCCTTATAAGTTTACAGGTATTTTCGGATTGCCGTATTACAGTCATAGCATAAATGATTTAAAAGTAACAAATATTAACATACAGGATCAAAGTAACAAGATTTTTTTTAATTCCCAAAAAATTTTCTACAAGGCACTTAATGAATAACTTACACTAAATAAGATCAGAGATGCCTCTCTTCCTGTGGGGACTTTAGTCCCGTATCTGCGTTTGAATTCAATCATGTGGGTTTCATCTATTATGTTCATCTATTATGTTAACTTTAGGGATTAATTAATTACAATTAAATTATATTAATTTAAAAATGAAATATTTAGCTAGGCCGTTATTCTCAGGAATAGTTTTCCGTATATTCTTATTTTCGTTAATACTCCAGGGTTTTAACATAATAAGTGCTCAAAAACAGGACAGTTCAATCCTGCTTCCACATACTTTTGAGATTGATTCTATAACAATCAGAGCTAAAATCCGGCTTGTAGATGCCGTTGCACAACCTTATACGGAGCCGGTTGCCCTGTTTCCGACGATCAGCCGTATAAGTTACAAGGATATCCGCAATCAGGGAGCTGTCACACTTATTGAGGCTGTTAATTATATTCCCGGGGGATTCACGGAAACAAGGGGAAGACAGGTCAAACAATTCTTTTCAGTAAGAGGTCAGAAATATCCGTATCCCGATTATGCAATTAACGGGGTATGGCAGAAGGAATTTGAAGAACTTCCATATTTCTTTTCAGCTTCTGATATTGAGGAAATTGAAGTTGTCAGGTCAAGTGCAGCTCTTCTGACAGGATTATCCGGACTTGCCGGGCTGATAAATATCAAAACCCGTGAATATTACAGGTTTGAAACTACATTGGACCTTGAGTATGGGACTTTCAATACTCTCCACTCACATATTTCCACCGGTAACAGGACAGGTAATTTCAGCTATGCAGCAGGACTTGGTCTGGACAGGACAAGCGGGCCGGAAGGAAGGCATGCAAAAGAATCAATGTCAGATCTTTATACCAGAATTAACTGGAAAATAACTGATCAAGTCGGATTGAATGCAAGCCTGTTTTACCTGAATGGTGAGCGACAGATGGCTCTAGCACTTCCTCCGGCTGATAAAAGATACCAGAATATGATACAGGGCTTTGATCCCTATAATGCATTACTTTCAAATGTAAAACTGACATACAAAGCGAACGCAAAATTATCTTCTGAGCTTCAGTTGTTTTACTCTGTCCGCAAACCGATATTTTATGATGAAGTAACAGAAAATACTTCAAACGAAAAGGATTATGAGTACGGGCTGAACTTTATTCAGTCCCTGAGAATATTACCAGATAATGTATTACGCTTCGGAGGATTGTATAATCACTGGGTTGCTCCGAACGGAAAAAGGTTTTATATCGGCAAAAAATGTGATACTGAAACCATATCCGGTGTAATTACAGATGAACAGAAACTGGGTCCGGTTACCATTGATGCCGGAATAAGGGTGACCGGTACATATCTTAACGAATATGCTGCTTTCAATATTGAAGGTGAAGGAGGAAAATTCAGAACAGTAACTCCGGTGACGGATGAATGGGAACCTGCATTGGTACAGGGAAGCTTTGGCATTACTTATAATATTGCTGAAAAGTTTTCGGCATTTATTAATACTGCAGCAGGGAATATCAAACCAAGGGCAGGAACTCTTCTTGATAATAAGGGAAAAGAACCTGTAAATGAACCTTTGAATGAAACCCGCTATAAACTGGACATAGGGCTCTTACAAAATATCGGAGATAACGGAAAAATGACTCTTACTGCATTTGGAGTATTCCAAAGGAATGCTATTGCACTTAGCGGAACCACTTACCTTGATACTGAAACCAATATACGCAGGGAACTCTATCTAAACCGCAATCAGAATCAGAAAGGAATTGAATTTGATATAACATCACCTGTATTGTTTAAGACTATCAGGCCTTTTTTCAATTTCACCCTTATGCAATCAAAGATGGAAGAAGAGGGTCAAATGGTAGTAAACAAAGAAAATCCTGTCTGCATAACAAATGCAGGTGTTTATTCAGTATGGAAAAATTTCGATCTTAATATTCTGGGAAAATATGTTTCCCCGTTTGAGAATGACCGTTTTGTAAGCATTGCTTACGGGCCACAGCCTTTAGGGGATTTCCTGGTCTTCGATTGTAACGGAGGTTATACAACCAAATGGAATATACCTGTCAGATTTTACGTTAAAGTGAAGAATCTTACAGGAAAAATATATTCAACCGTGAATGGTTATCCTGATTTCGGAAGAATGGTATTCGGGGGAATCCGGATCATGTTCAGAAGTAAAACCGACTGAGTTTCACAAAGAAATAGTTATTTTTAAGACTTCCATTCAACATAAAGTATATGAATAAGAAAATGTTTCTTGACCTGTTAATTGAAAAGCATCCTGAATTATCAGGGCTCCGCGAGAATATAGGCCGGGCAGCCGCTATGATCATAAAGACATTTACAGCAGGTGGCAAATTGCTTATCTGCGGTAACGGGGGAAGCAGTTCTGACTCAGACCACTTCGTGGGAGAACTGATGAAGAGCTTTGAGATCAAAAGACCTCTGGATAAAAGTTTTAAAGAGAGGCTGGCTGAAGTTTCAGGTTCCAGGGGAGAATTTTTAGCTGAAAAGCTTGAACACGGATTACCTGCAATCTCGCTTTCAGCACATACTTCAATTTGCACTGCAATTTGCAACGATATTGATCCAGCACTGGTTTTCGCCCAGCAGGTTATAGGATACGGTACTGAAAAAGACCTGATCATAGGAATAAGCACATCTGGCAATTCACGAAATGTTATTGATGCCTGTATAACTGCAAGAGCTATGAATATTAAAGTCATAGGGATAAGCGGGAAAACAGGTGGAGCAATGAAAGAGTTCTGTGATATCCTGATCAATGTCCCGGAAGAGATGACTGCTGCAGTTCAGGAACTTCAACTACCTGTTTATCATACCTTATGCAGAATTGTTGAAGATCACTTTTACAGGGAGACGAAGTTGTAAGAGACAAAAGGTAAAAAGTGGATGTTAAGTAAAAAAGAATCAGTAGAAAAGATTGGCAGGACTTAATAGCAGAAGATAATAAATTATATATCAGATATTTTTAAAAATTATGGATAAACAAACTTTACAGGAACTGATCATTAAGGTAAAAAATGTCAGGATTGCAATAGTAGGTGATTTTTGTCTTGATGCTTACTGGTTTATTGACGAATCGAAAAGCGAGATTTCGATTGAGACTGGTGAGCCAACGATGCCTGTAATGCAGCAGAAATACTCCCTTGGAGGCGCCGGCAATGTAGCCAACAATCTTGCTGCTATGAAAGTTAAAAACATAAAAGCATTCGGGGTTGTGGGCAATGATCCCTTTGGTGTCGAAATGATCAAAATAATGAAAAGTGCAGGGATATGCACAGATAATATGCTTATTCAGGATAAGAACTGGGCATCACACGTTTATATAAAACCCTATGTCGGCGACAAAGAAAAGAGCCGTATTGATTTCGGCAATTTCAATATATTGTCAGAGGAAACAGCTGATCTTTTGATAAATAATCTGAAAGAACAGGTAAAGGAAACAGATCTCATAATAATAAATCAGCAGGTACTGTCAGGTATTCATACCGAATATTTCAGAAAGAAACTTGTAGAGGTGATTAATATGTTTCCGGAAAAAATCTTTATTGCCGACAGCAGGAATTATACCAACGATTATGCCGGGGCATACAGGAAAATGAATGATACTGAAGCATTGCGTCAGTGCAGGATAGAAAAGGCTCCTGACGAAATAATTCCACTCCATGAGACCTTAAATGCTGCTCATAAACTATACGAAAGATATGGAAAACCCTTATTGATAACCCGTGGAAGCAGAGGCTCAATAATTATCAATGAACAAGGTATAAATGAGATACCGGGACTGATGATCTTATCAAAGGTAGATACAGTCGGAGCGGGAGACAGTTATCTGGCCGGTGCCGCGTCTGTTCTCGCGGCCGGTTATTCAATGAAGATAGCTGCAGAACTTGGAACACTGGTCGCCGGGGTAACCGTAAAGAAACTTTTTCAGACAGGTACAGCTTCTCCCGAAGAAATACTGGAAGTGGGATCTGATCCGAATTATACATGGAGACCCGATCTGGCAGAAGATTTGCGTAAAGCGAAATATCATGGAAATTCGGAAATAGAAATTATTAACAAATGGCCGGAAAAACTAATTGTCAGACATGCTGTTTTTGATAATGACGGTACCATCTCAACTTTGCGTGAAGGTTGGGAAAAAATTATGGCGCCGGTAATGGTAAAGTCAATTCTTGGTGATGAATATTCCAGCGCTGACGAATCTATCCTCAAAAAAGTTCAGATGCGTGTCGATCAATTTATCGATAATACCACAGGTATCCAGACACTGATGCAGATGAAAATGCTGCTTGACATAATCAGGGAGTTTGGCTTTGTAAGTGAAGACAAGATGCTTGATGAATTTGGATACAAAGAGATTTATAATAAAGAATTACTCAGAATGGTAAAGGAAAGGGAATTAAAACTGATGGCCGGTGAACTGAATGTTGATGATCTGACCATAAAAAATGCCATTCCTTTCCTGAAAAAACTTTATGATAATGGTATTAAATTATATCTGGCAAGCGGAACCGATATTCATGATGTTAAACACGAAGCAGAGGTTCTGGGTTATGATTACATGTTTGAAGGAAGGATCCATGGGGCGGTTGGTGATATAAACAAGGAAGCCAAGAAAATAGTGCTTGACCGTATTCTTGATTCCATAGACAGGTCTGATCCGGGATCAATTGTAACATTCGGTGACGGACCTGTTGAAATAAGAGAAACACAAAAAAGAGGAGGTCTGACTGCCGGGATTGCAAGCAATGAATTACGAAGATATGGCCTTAATAAGTCAAAACGTTCAAGACTGATAAAAGCTGGAGCTGATATAATTGTACCGGATTTCTCACAGTCGGAACAATTATTTGAACTGTTAAATATAAAATAAAATGGTTTTCAAAAAATTCGACAGAGATAAACTCCATGTAAAAAGATTATCGGAACGAAGAAACCAGATTTGCATTGAGGCATCAGCTGTTCCTGTTTCAGCAATGCCTTTATCTCTTAAAAAAGAGGATAAGGAGCTTATCAGGAAAACAGCTGAAAGAATAAGGACGGCAAAAGAGAATAACAGTTCCGTAATTCTGGCTTTCGGAGCCCATACAATCAAAAACGGTCTTGCACCTGTACTCATTGATCTGATCAGAAAAGGCTGGGTTACACATCTTGCAACAAACGGTGCAGGGATTATTCATGACTGGGAATTTTCATATCAGGGAATGTCGGGTGAAGATGTGCGTGAGAATGTAAAAAAGGGACAGTTCGGCATATGGGAAGAAACAGGGAAGTATATCAACCTGGCATTGATTGCAGGTGCATATGAAGGATCAGGTTACGGTGAATCCATAGGAAAGATGATTTCCCGTGAAGGTATCATGATACCTGATCCCGATCTGCTCTTAACTGAAGTTATGAAATATTCAAAAACAGATCCTGGTCATGCAGCAGCTGCTCTCGACTTTTACGATACCATTACGAAATTTAAGATCAGCCCCGGATATCTCAGAATTCTTCATCCTTTTAAAAAATACTCGGTACAATGTGCTGCTTTTGATATGAAGATTCCCTTTACCGGTCACCCTATGATAGGACATGACATTATTTATAATCATCCGGTTAACAGTGGTGCTGCCATTGGCCGCACAGCGCTCAATGATTTTCTATACTTTACACAAAGTGTCAGTAACCTGGAATACGGTGTTTATCTTTCAATAGGCTCAGCAATAATGTCACCAATGATTTTTGAAAAAGCTCTGTCAATGGCTCAAAACCAGAAAATACAGGTTAACAGTCATATAGACAATCATTTTATGGTTATCGCCGATCTGGCAAGGTCAGAGTGGGACTGGCAAACCAAAGGAGAACCTCCTCATGATAATCCCGCATATTACCTTCGCTACTGCAAAACATTCAGCAGAATGGGAGGAGAAATGCATTATATTACAGCAGACAACAGGGATTTTCTGCTTGAATTAAATCATGATCTTATATAATCCGGTATCTTCTATCTGAGCCAGATCAGGATAATTATTGTCAGAATGGTAAGGATCAGCAGGTGAAGACGCCAGTCTTTAATACCTTCAAAGGCAGCAATCCCTTTCGAATAATCAACAGTTGTCGTTTCAAGTTTTGAGGGATGGGTTTTTTCGGTAAATGCTGAAACAATAAATAAGACAGAAGTAACAATCAATTCTGCCCATAATCCGCGATAACCAAAATTCAGTGTCAGCTTATGATGAAGGAAAGGGAATAATTTACTTCCTGTTTCTGGTCCCAGAAGCTGATCAGTAACAAACAATGCAGCGAGTAAAACTCCTATAATCACCGAAGCAGTTGCACCTTTTAATGTGACTCTTTTGCTTGTTATCCCGAAAAATATTGCAGGAAAAACAGGTATTACAAGGTATGCTGATATTGTCTGAAGATATTTGTATAATCCCTCTTCATTTTTATAGACCAGATATGCCGCACCTATTCCAAGTATTGTCACAGCAAGAATGACAATTCTTCCAAGGCCGACCTGTTTCTTTTCGGGATAATCAGGTCTGAATTCGACAATAAAATCGCGTACAAATAATGTAGATACTGAATTAAGCACTCCTATCAGTGATGAAATAAGGGCTGCCAGCAGAGAAGCCATCAGTAATCCTCTCATTCCGGCAGGAAGGAGTCTGTCGAGCAAAAGGACAAATGTCTGCTTCGTTTCATCTCCCTGCAGTTCATTCGGGTAAAGAGCAAATGCGATTACACCGGGTAAGGCAAATATGAAAATTGGCAGAAGTTTAAGCAATGTTGCAAACATTGCGCCTTTCCTGGCATTTTTCAG
The DNA here is from genome assembly GCA_964587405.1 of uncultured Rikenellaceae bacterium. Taxonomy (GTDB): domain Bacteria; phylum Bacteroidota; class Bacteroidia; order Bacteroidales; family VadinHA17; genus LD21. Next base: position 307 of record CAZPMM010000066.1, on the reverse strand, counting down.
ATCCTTGGCCGCAAGTACTCTCTGGACATTAACCTGATCTATTCCCCAGTAAAAAATCCCTGCATAGAAGGCTGTTGCCAGAATTCCCCAGAAAGGATAAACCGGATCATCATAAGGTTTTACCACCGACATCATTTCAGGCACTTTCTCCATCAGTCCATTGAAGCCACCTGCCTTGTCAAGTCCTATGAATGTCATAATTGCAGCTCCCGCAATCATTATTATAACCTGAATTGAATCAGTATAAGCAACAGCGGTAAAACCACCTATAATGGTAAACAAGGCTACAATAAGTCCAAGATAAAAA
>CAZPMM010000065.1:0-7964 GCA_964587405.1 uncultured Rikenellaceae bacterium | reverse complement strand
AATGGAAAGAATATTATTAATAAACAATTGGTAATCAAACGCTAAACCTGAATTGGTTTGTAAGGGGGTAAGAAAATAATTGAAAAGTTTCAGATAGACTGAACCGAAAATTCAGTCTTTTTTTGTTGATCTTTATATCATATGTCTGTTTAAAGAAACATAGTTTTAATTATTCATAACTTTGTTCACGTCCAGATACCTTTCGGTATCTTTGCATGTTTTGTATTATATTATTTAAACACGTGAACATTAAAAAAATAGAAGTAAGTTATCTATTATTATGAATTATTAATCAGACCACAATAAATTCCTGAAAACCAAACCCTGCAATAATGAAATATTTTCTGACCTTAATATTTTTTGTTTCTTGTATAAACATCAATGCACAGATTACAGAAGCAATGTCAATTGCCACGAATGAACGACAATTCCGGCTTCCTTACAACCGTCTGGTTCAGCCTGCAGGTCATCAGATCATATTCGGAGACGATTCAAGGGAAAATCATTCAATGGATCTGGCTATCTCTCCCGATGGAAAATGGTTAGCTGTTGAAGAAAGATTCAGCATAGTTTTTATCAGCACAAACGATAACAAGGTAAAATTCACATTACTGAACAATATGCATCCCGATCTGATAGCCGGACGAAATACATATTCCGGGATAATATGGGACAAGGACAATGAGATCGTAAAAGTTTACTGGAGTATAGTAGGTAGGAACAACAGATCGTTTGTAGCATCAGCTGTTTGGAATGAGGAGGAAGCCATATTTGATCGTATTTTTGAATACAAACCTGATCCATATGCAAAAGTGGCTCTTCCGAATGATATTCTCATATCAACGGAATTCAACAAGAAATATCTTTATGTAGTTCTTAACGGTAACGACAAACTCATCAAGCAGGATGCAGTCACAGGCGACACAATATGGATAGCTTTTCCCGGTGTAGCCCCCTATGGAATTACACAAGCAGCCGGAAAGTTATATGTATCTAACTGGGCAGGCAGATATCCCGAACAGGATGATCCGGATGTATCCGGAATACCATGGAGTTCGGCAAGGGTGAACAATAATGCGGGAGGATCGACAAAAGAAGGAAGTGTCGCGGTAATTGACCCTGTATCAGGACTTGTCATTAAAGATATCATAGTGGGACTTCATCCTAATGAGATTATAAGCGACAAAAAAGGCAGGTTTGTATATGTAACAAACTCCAACAGTGATAATGTTTCTGTAATAAACACATTTACAGACAATGTAACTGAAACAATCAATGTGAGGCTTCAACCCGAAATAAATCCATATTTCGGTGATTCCCCTAACGGGTTATGCCTGTCGCATGACCAATCGGTACTATATGTCGCCAACGGGATGGACAACGCGCTTGCCGTAGTAGAACTGGGAAAGAAAGCTGCCGTGAAAACCAGATCGAAAACCAGTTCTGTAAAAGGTTTCATCCCGGCAGGTGCTTATCCTTCGGCAATAAATATTTCTCACACGGGACATATTTACATTGCGAATATTGAAGGAAACGGTATTCATTTAGGATTAAAAAATCCGGATGGTGATAATCTTATTTATAATTCTCATCATATGCTTGCAAGCGTATCGGTGATACCTGTTCCCGATAAACATGATCTCAAAGCATACACTGATACGGTAATTGCTGTTAATGATCTTTCCAGGGCAATTCTTGCAAGGGAAAAACCAAGGCAGGATATTAATCCGAAACCTGTTCCGGAAAGGATCGGAGAACCATCATTTTTCAAACATGTGCTTTATATAATCAAAGAAAACAGGACCTATGACCAGGTTCTTGGCGACATGAAAGAAGGTAAAGGAGATCCTTCACTTTGTACATATGGTGAAGATGTGACTCCCAATACTCATAAGTTGTGCAGGGAATTCCTTCTACTCGATAATTTCCATGTCTCGGGCAAATGTTCGGCAGAAGGACATCAGTGGACAGATGCATCAATAGTAACCGATTATATTGAAAAAAACATGTACGCGTGGTTCAGGAGCTATCCTCATGTACAGGAAGATGCTCTCGTATATGCTCCAACAGGTTTTATCTGGGATAACGCGATTAAACACGGGAAAACGGTCAGAATATACGGTGAAGCTGCATCTCCTTCTTTCAAGGAACCGGATATAACATGGACAAAAGTTTACAATAAATATCTGAAAGGGGAAAAAGTCGATTTCGTGAATCATACCACATTGGAGCCGGTTAAGAATATCCTTTGTCCTGATTTCCCTCCTTACGGGCTTCATGTCTTTACCGACATAATGAGAGCAGATATATTTATCAGGGAGCTTAAAAAATATGAAGCCATGGAAGGTGACCATCTTCCTGAACTGATGATCATGGCACTGCCCAATGATCATACAGGCGGGACCAGACCAGGCTATCCCACACCTAGAGCAATGGTGGCCGACAATGACCTGGCTCTGGGAAGAATCGTTGAAGCCGTAAGCAATAGCAGATTCTGGGAAAACACTGTTATCCTGGTGGTTGAAGATGATTCACAGGGAGGCTGGGATCATATTTCAGCATACCGTACAGTAGCTCTGGTAATCAGTCCGTATTCAAGACTCAATAAGACCATAAGCACACATTATACACAACCTTCGATGATAAGAACTATTGAACAGATACTTGGTATGCCGCCCATGAATATTCAGGATGCTATTGCCAATCCGATGACCGACTGTTTCACAAACATACCTGATCTCACTCCTTACTCAGCTGCTCCAAATAGAATCCCAATAGATGAAATGAATAAACCCTTATCTGAACTTTCAGGAAGAGATCTGCATTTTGCAAAAAAAAGCATGCACTCCATATTCGATCGTGTTGATACTGGTAACGACGATCTTCTTAACAGGATATTATGGAATGCGGCAAGGGGAAATGCACCTTATCCGGCCAGATATGCAGGAGCCGCTGAAGTGTCTGATGATGATGACGAAAATGAAAAGGTACCTGGAAAATAGAGATATCCATAATTAATACCGGACTGAATTACAACGTATTATAATACATATTAAAAAACGTATTATAATACATATTTTAATACGTTTTTTTAATTCATGTAATACTAAATAGATTAATTTATTCCGATATCAGGTATGGTCTTTTTCTTTGAAACAAAAATTGGTGATATAATCGCGGCGGGAACAGCCGGAAAGTTATCTGAAGATGACAAATCAAAGCTGATCTGGCTTTTCGGGGATGCTATGCTGTCGGGAAAGGATAAGATTGAAGGCACATTCATAGGACCCAGGAAAGAAATGATCACTCCCTGGAGTACAAATGCAGTAGAGATCACCTCTAACATGGGTATTGAAGGAATAAAAAGGATTGAAGAGTTCGTGCCTGTAACAGGTGAACCTAAATGGGATCCGATGCTTCAGACAATTTATGACGGACTCGGGCAGGATCTTTTCACAACAGTCAAAGTCCCTGATCCGGTAAGGTTTATAGACAATATTAGTGAATACAACAAAAGCGAAGGTCTGGCTCTGAATGAAGAAGAAACTGAATATCTTGAACAGCTCAGTCTGAAGATAGGCAGAAAACTTACTGACAGTGAAGTATTTGGCTTTTCGCAGGTTAACTCAGAGCATTGCCGTCATAAAATATTTAACGGTACTTTTATTATTGACGGCAGGGAAATGGAAAGCAGTCTTTTTGAACTTATTAAACTGACTACCATAAGACATCCCAATAAAGTTGTTTCGGCATACAATGACAACTGTGCTTTCATCGACGGGCCTGTTATAGAAATGTTTGCTCCCAGAACACATGACAAGCCGGATTTTTTCAATATAAGAAGCTATAAATCGGTTTTGTCAATAAAAGCAGAGACACATAATTTTCCCACTACAGTTGAACCCTTCAACGGAGCATCAACCGGAACCGGAAGTGAGATAAGGGATCGTATTGCAGGAGGGAAAGGAGCATTTCCTGTAGCCGGGACTGCCGTTTACATGACATCTTATCCCAGGCCAGACGGTGGGCGTTCGTGGGAGAAAAACATCAGAAAACATTCATGGCTGTATCAGACGCCTGAAAATATTCTTATCAAAGCATCCAACGGGGCAAGTGATTTCGGAAATAAATTTGGCCAGCCCCTTATCTGCGGATCCCTGCTCACATTTGAACACTCGGAAAATGACAAGCAATATGGTTTCGATAAAGTTATAATGTTTGCCGGGGGTATCGGTACAGGAAAGAAAGCCGACAGTAATAAGAGTATTCCGGCAAAAGGTGATCCTATCGTTCTGCTTGGTGGTGACAACTACAGAATAGGAATGGGTGGTGGTGCGGTATTGCCGGTGGATACAGGCAGATATGGCAGTTCAATTGAGATGAATGCTGTTCAGCGAGCCAATCCGGAAATGCAGAAAAGGGTCTATAATGCAATAAGAGCGCTTGGTGAGATGGAAAATAATCCGGTAATTTCCATACATGATCACGGTGCCGGGGGACATTTAAACTGCCTTTCGGAACTGGTCAAGACAACCGGTGCTATTATTGATTTAAGCAAGCTTCCGGTTGGTGATCCCACTCTTTCAGCAAAAGAGATAATAGGCAATGAATCGCAGGAGAGGATGGGACTCGTGGTGAAAAGAACATCACTTGAGACTCTCACAAAGATTGCTGAAAGAGAAAGAGCTCCGGTTTACATTATAGGTGAAATAACCGGAGATCATCAGTTTACACTTGTCAATCCGCTGACAGGCGAAAAACCGGTGGATATGAAACTCGAATCACTTTTCGGTAATCCTCCTAAAACAATAACATCAGATGTTACAGTCGATTCTTCATTTGATAAAGTTGAATATGAAGCCGGGAAACTGAAGGAATACATAGAAATGGTACTGAGCATTGAAGAAGTTGCATGTAAAGACTGGCTTACAAACAAAGTTGACAGATCGGTTACGGGAAGGATCGCGAAACAACAATGTGCCGGTGCTCTTCAACTGCCATTAAATAACCTCGGAGCAATATCACTTGATTATAATGGCAATTCAGGGATGGCAACATCAATCGGACATGCGCCGGTTGCAGGACTCATTGATCCGGAAGCAGGATCAGTTCTTTCAATTGCCGAAGCTCTAACAAACATAATATGGGCTCCTCTTGCTGCTAAGCTGAAAAGTGTTTCACTTTCGGCAAACTGGATGTGGCCTTGTAAAAACAAAGGAGAAGATACCAGACTCTATAAAGCTGTAAAAGCAGCAAGCGATTTTGCAATAGAACTGGGGATAAACATACCCGATGTCAAAGACAGTCTGTCAATGACACAGAAATACAAAGACCGGGTAGTTTATTCTCCCGGAACAGTTATAATCACAGCTAATGGTGAAGTAAAATCACCGGGAAAAATAATTGAACCGGTTATTATTAACGATCCTTATGCCAGTCTCCTTTATATAGATATGAGCCGCGATTCATTCAAAACAGGAGGAAGCAGCTTTGCTCAGGTTGTCAACCGCCTGGGTAATGAAGTACCGACGGTTAAAGACGCGGAGTATTTTGCCCTGGTCTTTGATACCATCCAGGATATGATAATGAAAAATATGATCATATCTGGTCATGACATTTCTGCAGGAGGAATGATTACAACACTTCTTGAAATGTGTTTTTCAAATCCGGGAGGAGGGCTCAGTGCAGATCTGACGGCAATTGGTGAACCTGATACAGTCAAATTACTTTTCAGCCAGAACCCGGGGATAATAATCCAGGTAAAGGATATAAATGAAGTTACCGACATTTTTCTTGAAAACGGTATATCATACTACGTGATTGGGCACCCGGTCAATGAAAGAAAAATGTCAATCACCAATGACGCTTTCACGGAAATTCTGGAAATAGATGAACTTCGTGATAAATGGTTCGGAACTTCATTTCTTATGGACAGACTCCAGACTGAGCCCGGCCTGGCAAAAGAGAGGTTTGCGAATTACAGGAATCATAGCCTTAATTTTTATCTAAACGGATTCAAAGGAACTTTCAGGTCGCTGGGGATATCCCCGATGCGAAGGAAAAGAAGTGGAATAAGGGCTGCAATCATAAGGGAGAAAGGTGTTAACGGCGACAGGGAGATGGCTTATGCATTATATCTTGCAGGTTTTGATGTTAAGGATGTCCACATGACAGATCTTATTTCAGGAAGGGAAAATCTTGAAGAATTAAATATGATAGTATTTGCAGGCGGGTTTTCCAACTCCGATGTTTTTGGATCTGCAAAAGGATGGGCAGGCACCATCAGGTACAACCGGGCAGCCCGGGAAGCTCTTGAAAATTTTTATGAAAAAAAAGATACTTTGTCATTAGGAGTGTGCAATGGTTGCCAGTTAATGGCTGAATTGGAACTGATTTATCCTGAACATAAGGATAAACCGAAGCTGCTTCATAATAAATCGGGTAAATTTGAGTCTTCGTTTCTTGGAGTGAAAATCTTGGAAAACAATTCGGTAATGTTAGGCGATATGGCAGGGATGGAACTTGGTATATGGGTGGCACATGCTGAAGGGCAGTTCAGTCTGCCCTATCCTGAAGAAAAATATATTATTCCTGTTAAGTATTCGCATAATACTTATCCTGCCAATCCTAACGGATCAGATTATAATGCAGCTTCATTATGTTCAACTGACGGAAGGCATCTGGTAATGATGCCTCATCCCGAAAGGTCATTTTTCCCGTGGCAGTGTGCATATTATCCTTCTGACAGAAGAAATGATGATATCACACCATGGATAAAAGCATTTGTAAATGCCAGGGAATGGATAGAAGCAAATTACGGAAACAGAGTTTAAAAAAGGGCTGCAAAATGCAGCCCTTCATTGCTACTAATGCCTTTTATCTTTTGACAGGTGTAAATGAGACCGAGAGGAGCTTTGAAAAATCCTCTCCGGAAACATCTCCATTTAAAACTTCCTTAGGCAGGATCTGTTCGCTTATCACCTGTATGTGAAATTCTCCGGTATCTTTAATATACATGGAACCGATGAATGAATCAGCTCTGTAATAAGGATGCGTTACTTCGGATGAATTTTTTACAATTTTGTCACACAACGGCAGCCCTTCAATCCGCGTATCCTGAACACTTATCAGTACCTTATTTTTATAATTAAGATCAGTAGTATCTCTGGTTGCACTTGAAAGCCATACATTATATCTTCCCGTTTTTGAGACCAGCACATCCCATTCGGCTGTGTTTTCAGCAGGATTGGCTATATCGCTGTAACAATCTGCTTTATCAAGATGTAATGAAATAGTTCCGTCAGCTTGCTGAACTATCCTTTTTGAGCTGATGTCCCTGCCTGACCGTACTTTATCATCTGAATTATTACAGGAAGTTATAACACTGAATGTCAATATAATTACTGCAATTAAATAAATAGTCTTTCCCATTTTATTTGTTGACAAAATTTGATTACTGCATATGAAACGTTACAAAAATCATTCCATTGTGTAGCATTAAGATTTTTCAAGAATTATTTAAAGCCGCAAATGTACAAATCTATTTTCCGGAAGATGAAGATAGGATGAATTTCTTTCAATTAATATTTGCATGTTCCCTGAGGGGGGATTTTTTTCTTTCCACATGATTTGCCTCTTGTCTCTGTATCACAAGAGCTTCTGCTACCAGTTCGGCAATATCTGCGACTCTTGTTTTAGTTACACCGGCAAAGGTTTTTTTACAAAGGGGGCATGCTGTTGCCAGTATATCGGGATTATCCCTGGTAAGTTCTTCTACAGCATCACATGCTATTTTATTTTTCTGTTCATAGCTGATCCTTGTGTTACCCAGGCTTCCTCCGCAGCAAAGTGAATTCTCATCATCAAATCCTGTTTTCATCAGCCGCGCAACATGCATCAGTACCCTTTTAGGATCGTCATATATACCGGATCTTCTGCCCAACTCACAGGGAGTGTGATATGCA
>CAZPMM010000064.1:4729-8019 GCA_964587405.1 uncultured Rikenellaceae bacterium | reverse complement strand
ACCAGGGTAGCCTCTTTTTGTGGGTGTGCCGGCATGTGAACTATCTATTAAGTGAAAACCAGAATGTTAGCTGAATATATTTTACCCATAGAAGGGGTGGTATGAGAGGCGGAAAATAAATTTTTTGTCAGTTAACTCACTAATCTCCGCTCAACTCTCATTACTTACTTTCTTAATCTTTTTCCCAGTCGGACTTATTGTCAGCTCTTCTTTCAACTCATAAATCTGAGGTACTTTCACAAGTTCAAGACGTTTTGAACAGTAGTCAATCAGGAAATCCCTTGTTATGGGAACCTGAGGGTCTTTCCTTATAACGACGGTTGCTTTTAATTTTTCACCTTCTATTTCATCTTCAATTCCTTCAACTGTGCAGTCAATTACATCCTGAATTGAAAGGATAACTGCTTCTATTTCCTTCGGACTGATACGTTTACCACGAACTTTTATAATCTCTTTCGAGCGGGCTGTAAGATATATATATCCTTCACTGTCGATCGTACCAAGGTCACCGGTATGAAGCCATCCGTTTCTGATTGTATTATTTGTACCTTCATCATCGGCAAAATAGCCCATCATAATATTATCACCCTGGGCTATCACTTCACCCGTCTCGCCGGGTTTTATATTCTCGCCATTTTCATTTACTACTTTCAGTTCCACACCGGGTATTCCTTTACCCATGGATCCTTTTTTCGATTCATATAATTCAGGTGGAAGCCAGGATAATCTTGCTGTGGCTTCTGTCTGTCCGTACATAACAATAAATCTGATTTCCGGATGACTTTCCCTGAATTCATCAATAAAAATAGGAGCAAGCTTGCCTCCGGCCTGGGTAACATATTTTAGATCCGGAAATTTTGTTTTTTTGAAAGAATCTGATTTTCTTAAAAGAATCTGAAAATGTGTTGGGACTCCTGCAAATCCTGTGCATTTATAATCCAGCAGATTTTTTATTACACTGCCCAGGAAAATAAATGAATTATTGAATACAATTGATCCTCCTGCTCTAAGATGTGTATGTAGAAGTGAAAGACCATAGCAGTAATAAAAAGGCAGAACGACAAGCATCCTGTCGTCTTGTGTCAGTTTCAGATACTCGACAATTGAATCTGTATTAGAGATCAGATTCTTGTGTGAAATCATGACACCTTTTGGTTTCCCTGTGGAACCTGAAGTAAAGATTATTTCTGCACATTTTTCGCTATCGAAATTATGATTAAATCCAACTGTTTCAGAGTTATTTGCTGAAAGCCCGGGTAAAGTGTCGGGGAATATTGAATTATCATAATTCAGTTCCAGTCTTCTGTTAATATCATGTGTCAGGAAAATCAATTCCGGCTTTGTAAGGTCAGCTATATACCTGTAATTCTCTTTTTCGATATGCGGATCGAGAGGAATACAGATATTACCCGACTTAATAACTGCCAGGTATGTCTTCAGAAGGAACAGATTATTGACTGACATAATAATTATATTCTTATTTTGTCCGACTTTCCTTTCAATCCAGCCGGCAAGGTACAGACAGGAATTGAAAAGGTCCCTGTATGTGATCTCTTCCTTTCCGGTAAGAAACATCTTATCGAGGGTTGATGTGTTTTCGAAGAAGTAGTCAAATGCATTCATTATTTTATATTTTGTGGTCTGCGGTTTAATTTAACGAGAAAGAATTGTCAATGTTTCAGACTATTTATTTCATTAATGACTATAGTGTAAAGATAAGGATTGCCTCTTATCACTAAAAAGATATTTTTGCTGAGTTTTTTTCATCTTTTGTGAACATCCTGCTTTTATCAACGTTTAACAAAGTACTTTTTCTTATCTTTCATTAAAATTTTGTTTTATTTTTTAACTGCATGATGTACCTCAAATGTTTATAGTGTTTATGTTCATTAACAATTGAGTTGCATCGTTATTTGTTCTTTTCATAGTCAGACAAGAGGTACAAGCTGGCATAACAATTGAAGGATTCGTGTCAGTCATGATTTTTCTCTCATCAGATCAATTAGTTATGTCGTGAACCTGTTGTGACTAACGTGGCGGAAGCGTGTCAGGCCGGCAGACTTGGGGTTCAGTCCTCATGGCAGAAAGCTCATGGCGCGTTAAATATGTAAATTCTCTAATTTTTTATATTATGCATAAATCTTCTTTGAAAGTACTGACTGTTGTCGGAACGCGTCCCGAGATAATACGGCTTTCCCGGGTAATGGCCCTGCTCGATGAACATTTCAATCATTTAATTGCTCATACCGGACAGAATTATGATTATGAATTGAATGAAGTGTTCTTTAAGGATCTTGAACTCCGGAAACCTGATTTCTTCCTTAATGTCGATACATCTTCTCTTGAAGCATCAGTGGGAGACATAATCCGTAAGTCGGGTGAACTGCTCAGAAAAGAAAATCCTGATGCCCTGCTTGTTCTGGGAGATACTAATTCCTGTCTTTCAGCTTATATGGCTAAACGGCTTCATATTCCTGTTTTTCACATGGAAGCAGGAAACCGCTGCTTCGATTTTAATGTTCCGGAAGAACTGAACAGACGCATAATTGATCATATTTCTGATTTCAACCTTGTATATACCGAACATGCTCGCAGACATCTTATCTCGGAAGGTTTGCCTCACAGAAGGATATATCTTACAGGAAGTCCGATGAAAGAAGTACTCAATTATTATTTGCCTAAGATTAATAGATCAGGAGTCCTGGAAGAACTGAGTCTTAAACCGAAGGAGTATTTTATAATTTCTACCCACAGGGAGGAGAATGTTGATCATCCTGATAACCTTCAGAAGATACTTTCAATTTTAAATCAGCTTGCAGGAGAATATAAACTGCCAGTTATTGTATCCACTCATCCCCGGACAAGAAAACGGCTTGATACCCTTCCGGGAGTAAAAATGAATCCTCTGGTAAGATTCCTTAAGCCATTCGGATTCCTCGATTATAATCATTTGCAGATGAATGCTCTTTGCTGTCTTTCTGATTCGGGAACAATAAGTGAGGAATCATCAATACTTAATTTCCCGGCGATCTCTTTCCGGCAGTCAATGGAAAGGCCTGAAGCTCAGGATGCAGGGACTATTATCCTGACAGGGTTTGATCCGCAGGTGGTTATGGACAGTATAAAGCTTGTCCTGAAAGAATTTGAACAGAACGGACAATATAAGAAGATAGCTGATGATTATATGATTGATAATACATCCTGGCGCGTTGCAAAACTTATTTCAGGAAATACCGGATTGAGTAATCTGTGGAATGGAATATATCAAGATAAAAGTAGAAAGTAGAAAG
>CAZPMM010000064.1:0-4629 GCA_964587405.1 uncultured Rikenellaceae bacterium | reverse complement strand
AAGATAAAAGTAGAAAGTAGAAAGTAGAAAGAAACAAGTTAAGATTCCAAAAAAAGTAAAAAGTTAGGCTTTAAGACAAAAGTCTCAAGACAAAAGTGGCTTCGAATAACCGGGACTTGTTGCTTTTAACTTTTGTATTATTTAAATTTTTAAGGTCAAAGTGTTACTATGAAAGTTGTATCTGTGGTTGGTGCCCGTCCGAATTTCATGAAAATTGCACCTTTTCTGAAAGCTGTTAAGAGCTTTAACCTTGAACATGATAATTATATAGACCAAATTCTTGTTCATACCGGCCAGCATTATGATATAAGGATGTCGGAAGCTTTTTTCAAAGCTCTTGATATCCCTGAGCCTGACATTAACCTTGAGATCGGATCCGGATCTCATGCCGAGCAACTTGGCCATACAATGATCGAATTCGAGAAGGTGCTTCTCAGGGAGAAATCCGACTGGGTTGTCGTTGTTGGTGATGTAAATGCAACATTATCATGTTCTGTTGTTGCCAAAAAACTAAATATCAATCTTTGCCATATTGAAGCAGGCCTCCGTTCAGGAGACATGACCATGCCTGAAGAAATAAACCGTCTGGTTACAGACAGGCTGTCGGACCTTCTTTTCACACCGGATATTCTTTCATCAGAGAACCTCAGGAAAGAAGGAACACCTGAAGAAAAGATACATTTTGTCGGTAATATAATGATAGACACCCTGGAATCAAACAGGAAAAAAGCTGAAAGTCTGGCTGTTGAAGATATTGTTAAAGAGAATCTTATTGAAAGAAACAAATTCTTAGGAAGTAAGGATCTTATTTCTCCTTATGCTTTAATGACACTTCACCGTCCTTCCAATGTAGATGATGAAAAGGTATTAATACCACTTATAAGATTCCTTTCAGAGGAAGTCTCCAGGGATCTTTTGTTGATATGGGCCATTCACCCTCGTGCAAGAAAACAGATAATCAAAGCAGGATTGTGGGATTATATTATGAACAATCCTTCTCTTATTCTACTGGAGCCTGTAGGATACCATGAGATGTTGAGACTGAACATGGGAGCAGTCTTAATGCTTACCGATTCAGGCGGACTCCAGGAAGAGTGTTGTGTTCTTGGAACACCATGTATCACTTTACGCTTTAATACTGAACGTCCGGTTACACTCCGGGAATATGGTGGGGCAAGTGTTCTGACAGGAAATAATATTGACCGGATCAGGGAGGAATATCATCGTGCACTCTCCCTGCCACGAACACCGGTCCGTCCTGAACTGTGGGATGGACATACAGCAGAGAGGATTGTTTCCAGGCTGGTAGAAACAGACAGGAAAGTAAGGTAAAAAGAAAGATGCAAAAAGATAAAAAATTAACAACTGTTGTTTATGTAATAATTCCACTTTTTGATGAATAACTGATTATTTGAAACATATTAACAACCTGTTTTGATTTGTTAATAAAAATGCAGAGTTTATTATCCTGGAACCGCTATATTTGAGCTTGTCTGACAATACAAAGTATTTTGAAGATATAGTTTCATTGTTTAATTTCGTAATTGAAATGGTGAATCCCTGGCCTTGTCGGACCATGTGGCTTTTATTTGCCTCAAGCGATTGATGAAAGTATGAAAACTAATGTATCAATCACTTAATCAGGTAGATATTATAGTATAGTATTGGGACTGACGGGGCGGAAGCATGCTTAGAAGTGAAGATAAAAGTAAAGAAACAGGGAACAGAAATTCATTGATAATGATTTAAAAAGCAATAAGTGAATAAGTTCTTCTTAAGCATCATATTTTCAGGCTGTTCTCTGCTTTACGGACAAGATGTATACCCTGAAGCTCCGGATGCAGGATCGGGTTATATCAATCTTAATGAGCTTACAATAGGTTATGGACTGGGAAGCAGGGATGTGCCATATTCAGATTACTTTTATGGATTTACAACCGTACATGGCTATGAGTTTAATATTAAGTATTTTAACATAGAGAACAATTTGTCATTATGTGGCGGAACAGGAATGCTTTTCTATAGTGATGGAGCATTGTTCCCGCTCATGGCAGATATCAGATACTCTTTAAATTTCCGTAAGTTCTCACCTTTTGTTTTTGGTAACGGAGGCATGCTTTTCAGCGTCGACGATATTGCTGATGCATCAATGCTTTATGTCAACGGTGGCTTCGGTACAAGAATCAGGTATGGGAGCAGGCTCAATCTCACAATCGGAACAGGATTGTTCATGCAGTTTAAACGTGAAGATAGGAGAGATACGTTTGCAAATATTAAAGTCGGAGTTACGTTTAAACCTGGTTTCCGGAGGGGTTCAGAAAAGGTATAACTCGTCAGTCAATAATGAATTCTCGCTGCTTACTGTTATAAGCAAATCGCTTTTATCTTATTACCAGCAAGTAAGGTGTTGAATTGTAGACTCCATTGAAAACATAAATGGCTACTAATTATCCCGGTTGGTTTCTATTCCTCCGCAAACAAGCACTGAATGTCTTTGCGAAATACTCACTTCCGCAGTGGGTGGTTTTCCTCATGGACATTGGTGCAGTGTTTTTTACTTTCCTTTTAGCTTATCTTCTGAGATTTAACTTCGATGTATATGAAATACAATTTCCTCTTGCATGGTATCAGTCATTTTTAGCAATTATTGTATTTGGTGTTATCAGCATTCTTTTCCGGTCTTACTCAGGACTTATACGGCATACTACCCTGACAGATATAGCACTTATATTTATAGTAACAACAACCTCTTCCGGAATACTGTTCATTATAACATACTTATGCAGGCTTTTCAATTTAGAGATATTCATAGAAATTCCGATATCGGTGATAATTATTCATTATGTAGTGATTACGGTATTTCTTTTCTCAGTAAGAGTTCTTATTAAAATCCTGTTCAGGTTTGTTACAAGCTCGGGTAAGACAAGAAGAAGAGTATTGATATATGGAGCAGGAGAACTGGGTTTTATTGTCAAGCGCGTTATTATGAGCGATGCTGATAACGGATTTAATGTTGTTGGTTTTATTGATGAAGATAGAAGTCTTCACGGGAAAAAAATCAACCGCATTCCGGTATATGATTTTAATAAAGTACTGACCAGTGAATTTATTTCAAAGAATAGTATTAATAATCTCATTATTGCTATTAAGGATATTAATATTGAAAAGAAAAGCCAGATTATTAAAACGGCTATAAATCTTGGACTGGAAGTTCTTGAAACCCCTGAAGTAAATAAATGGGTGAATGGTCAGTTACATACACACCAGTTCCGGAAAGTCAAGCTGGAAGATCTTTTGGGCAGGGAGCCGATCAAGCTGAATCTTGATCTGATCCGTGATGGACTTGAGAGGAAGACTATTATGGTGACCGGAGCCGCAGGATCAATAGGTTCTGAAATAGTACGTCAGCTTGCAAGGTTCAATAATGATAAAGTAATTCTTGTAGATGAGGCTGAAACGCCGATGTTTTACCTTGAAAATGAGGTAAGAGAAAAATTTGCTGATTTACAATACCGTCTGATTCTGGCAGATGTTACACAGTTTCAGAAGATGGACCAGATTTTCCGGGACTTCCGTCCTGACATCATTTTCCATGCGGCTGCATATAAACATGTTTCTCTGATGGAAGACAACCCTCATGAAGCCTTACGTGTAAATGTCGGAGGTACAAGGATTTTAACCCGTATTGCTTCACAATATAATGTGAGCAAGTTTGTTATGATCTCAACCGACAAATCTGTCAATCCGACAAGTGTGATGGGTGTTTCAAAGCGAATCTGTGAGAAGATAGTTCAGACTGCATCTGAGTTGGAGGGAAACAGAACACAATTCATTGTTACGCGCTTTGGTAATGTCCTTGGTTCAAATGGTTCTGTTATACCAATATTTACAAAACAGATTGAAAATGGTGGTCCAATTACTGTAACTCATCCTGAGGTTTACAGATATTTTATGACTATATCTGAAGCCTGTCAGCTTGTACTTGAAGCCGGCTTCATGGGTAAGGGGGGAGAGATATTTGTTTTCGACATGGGGAAACCGGTTAAAATTTCTGATCTGGCTAACAATATGATCCGTCTTTCGGGGTTGGAACCTGGAAAAGATATTAAAGTAGTTTATACCGGATTACGTCCCGGTGAGAAACTGGTGGAAGAACTGCTGACAGATAAAGAGATGACACTTGAAACTCATCATCCCAAGATCAGAAAAGCCAGGACAGAGACAGTAAATTCTGACGAAGTTCTGACAAGCATCGATTTTCTGCTGGAGAATTTGTACACACTAACAAGGAAAGAGATAGTCAGACTCATCGGGCAGATTGTTCCCGAGTTTAGGTCCAGTAACCGGCGGTATAATGGGCAGACAAAAGGGACAGAACAGGAGTAAAAAGACCCGGTATAATGTGTTCTTAACCCGGTGACATGCTTTGCCGGCAGAAATTCTTCTCTAACCAGTAACCAATAGCAAACCAAAAAATAAAAAAATGGAATTTAACGGAAAAATCCTCCTTATAACAGGAGGTACAGGATCTTTCGGAAATGCCGTTCTGCGGCGTTTTTTGCATACCGGCATTGCTGAAATAAGAATTTTCAGCCGGGATGAAAAGAAACAAGAAGACATGAGGATCGC
>CAZPMM010000063.1:0-8116 GCA_964587405.1 uncultured Rikenellaceae bacterium | reverse complement strand
ATACGCTGCAGAATATCTACCTGGTAGTACCTGAAAATGATGTCCTGGTTTATCCAAATCCTGTCACTGATGAATTCAGCCTGATCTTCAGGGAAAATCCCGGACCATTGATAGCAGAGATATTTTCATCATCGGGAAAAATCATTTACCGGCAGAATCTTGATTCCTCCCCCGGAAGATATCTCCGTATAACAGCTCTCCGTAATAACGCACATGGAATATATTTCCTGAGGCTTCGTACATCCGCAGGAGTATTTTTGAAAAAAATCATAAAAACAGACGGCTGATAATGAATGAAAAGCTCTCATTGACACAATTGCAGCTGATCATAAAGGATTCCCTGTACCTTGCATTGCCTGATTTATATTGGGTTGTCGCGGAAATCTCTGAGATAAAGGAAAACTATGCGGGTCATTGCTATCTTGAACTTATTGAAAAATTACCTGACGACAGAAATGTTAGAGCACGTGTTAAAGCAATAATATGGAATAACCGTTACAGACTCCTTAAGTCATTATTTGAAAATGTAA
Source organism: uncultured Rikenellaceae bacterium (assembly GCA_964587405.1). Lineage (GTDB taxonomy): Bacteria > Bacteroidota > Bacteroidia > Bacteroidales > VadinHA17 > LD21. Next base: position 7,586 of record CAZPMM010000063.1, on the reverse strand, counting down.
GCGGTGAATCACTGCAACCGGGAATGAAAATACTGGTCCGTGTAAAAGTCGAATATCACGAGATTTACGGATTAAGCCTGATCATTTCTGATATTGATCCTTCTTTCACTGTGGGTGAAATGGCGATAAAGAGACAAATGATATTGAAAAAGCTCGAAGAAGATGGGGTCATCATGATGAATAAAGAATTGGATTTCCCACTTGTCCCGCAAAGAATAGCTGTCATTTCCTCCGGAAACTCCGCAGGTTATTCCGATTTTATTAAACATCTGAAGGAAAACCGCTATGGATATGTATTCTACACTGTACTTTTCGAAGCAGTAATGCAGGGAAACGAAACTGAACAAAGTGTAATAAATGCTTTTGAAAAAGCCGCTGCAAATGTCAGCCATTTTGATGTGGTAGTAATAATCAGGGGAGGAGGTTCGCAGAGTGATCTTAGCTGGTTCGATAATTACAATATAGCTTATTATGTAACACAATTCCCGATCCCTGTAATAACGGGAATAGGTCACGAAAAAGACATCTCTGTTACCGATATCGTGGCTTTCCGGTCGCTTAAAACGCCAACTGCGGTTGCCGATTTCCTAATCAACTCAGTAGCCGAATCGGAAGATCATCTTAATGATCTGAGCTTACAGATCGCAGAAAAAACAAGAAGCATAATAAGCAGATACAGAGATCTGACAGAGACATTCAGCGCAAAACTGCTACCTATCACCAGACTTGCCCTCTCCGATCATAAAAAACTGATTTCAAACAGGATAATTGAAATTTTAAATGTCGGAAAGGAATATATAGTAAGAGCCGGATTCCTTCCAAAAAACCTTCTCACAAGGCTAAATGCTTCTTCTTTTTCATTCCTCCTCACCAAGAAAACTAACCTCGAAAGGGACAGGCTCGACCTTATGAATTATTCATATAAGATCCTTGAAAACAAGAAAGAAAAACTGTCAGGACTGACAAAATCACTCGTAATACTTGATCCGGTTAATGTACTTAAAAGAGGCTATACACTGACATCCAGGAAGGGAATAATTATTAAAAGTGCTAGGGATGTCAGAGAAAATGATATTCTGCAAACACAATTCAGCGACGGGCAGATAAAAAGCAGGGTAACAGACAAACAATAATAAAAAACAAATATTATGGCAAAAAAAGAATTCTCATTCAATGAAGCAGTAACCGAAATTGACAGGATATTAAAAGAGATCGAAAACGGTGATCTCGATGTCGATAAACTAGCAGGAGAAGTGAAACGTGCCTCTGAACTGATAAGACAATGTCAGAAAAAACTGCGCACAACTGAGGAAGAGATAAATAATATATTCAGGGAACTCATATAAAGTAAATCAGGACCGAAGTCCTGATTCACTACTACCCTAAACCTAAATCCATGAAAAAATTCCTATAACTATATTTATTACCCTTCCCAGATTTAAACGATAATAAAAAAAGAATGTTGCAAAAATTTAAAAATATATTTAAATAAAAACAATATTTCTTTATAAAAAATCTATTTTTCTATTTTAAGAACATCTTTGAAGGCTTTTATAAAAGTTTCCTTTGGCAAAGCACCCATAGCCATCTGCGGCTGACCTTCCTTCGGTATAAAGAGAATTGAGGGAATACTTCTTATCCCAAATACGGCAGCAAGTTCCTGTTCCTCCTCCGTGTTTACCTTGTAAATGTCAAGCTTACCACTGAAATCTTCCGAAAGCTCCTCAAGAACAGGAGCAACCATTTTACACGGACCACACCAGTCTGCATAAAAGTCCACTATGCAGGGCTTTTCTCCTTCAAATTTCCATTCTTTGTTCTTTTCGTAATCAAATACTTTACTCTTAAATGTCTCGTTTGTCAAATGCTCAGTCATATTATCGGTTATTAAGATTCATATTATACTCTATCTGGTAAAGATAGTCAAGGTTCATGCCACAAAATCATAAAATATGTAATTAACAAAAAACAGGCGAATAATTGTAACTTTGTCAGAGATTATTGATAAATTGTCATATCTAGATATGAATATATGTCTTAATGACAAAGTGTTCAGCATTATTTCCGAAGTTGTATCCGAGGAATCTGCAGAGGCTTATGTTACAGGAGGATGGGTAAGGGATTATCTTTTAAAAAGGGATCACCCGGGCAAGGACATAGATATTGTTGTAATTGGCAGCGGGATAGAGCTTGCAAGGAAAACAGCATCAAAGATTGATCCACGCATAAAGGTAAATGTATTCCGGAATTTTGGGACAGCCATGTTCAGGTGGAAGAATTATGAAATAGAGTTTGTGGGAGCACGTAAAGAATCGTATACACGCGGGTCGAGGAAGCCTGTTGTTGAAGATGGGACACTTGAGGATGATCAGAAAAGAAGGGATTTTACCATAAATGCTCTTGCGATAAGCCTTAACAAAGATACTTATGGTCAGTTTCTTGACCCTTTTAACGGCCTGGAAGATCTCAGAAAAAAAATAATCAGGACTCCTCTGGATCCGGGCAGGACATTTTCCGATGATCCACTCAGAATGATAAGAGCTGTCCGTTTCGCATCCCAGCTTGGTTTTTCAATTGAGAAAACAACATTCAGGTCGATATCTGAAAATGCAGATCGGATAAAGATCGTTTCGCCGGAAAGAATAATTGCTGAGATCAACAAGATTATCATGTGCAAAAAGCCTTCAGCTGGATTTAAACTTCTTGAAAGATCAGGATTATTATCCCTGATCTTTCAAGAACTTGACAAGCTTAAAGGAGTAGAAAAAAAGGAAGGACAAACCCATAAGGATAATTTTTTACATTCACTTGAGGTACTTGATAATATTTCCGGGAAAACTGAAAATATATGGCTCAGATGGGCAGCTCTTCTGCATGACATTGGAAAACCGGTCACCAGAAAATATATACCTGAAACGGGTTGGTCGTTTCATGGGCACGAATACAGGGGTGCCAAAATGATTCCCGGCATTTTCCGCCGGCTTAAGCTTCCTCTCAATGAGAATATGAAATATGTTCAAAAGCTGGTTGACCTTCATCTTCGCCCTATCGTTTTATCCCAGGAGGAAATAAGTGATTCAGCAGTAAGAAGGCTACTTTTTGAAGCAGGTGATGATATAGATGATCTTATGTTATTATGTGAAGCTGACATCACTTCAAAAAATGAAAAAAGGAAAAGCATTCATCTGGATAATTTCAGCATTGTAAGGGAAAAACTGAGAGAGATAGAAGAGAAAGACGCTTTACGGAATTTTCAGCCTCCTGTTAACGGAGAAGAAATAATTAAAACATTTGGTATTAAACCGGGGAGGCAGGTTGGAATCATAAAGAATGCCATAAAGGAAGCAATCCTGGACGGTATTATTCCGAATGATCACAATTCAGCCCGGGGACTGATGCTTAAAAAAGGAAAAGAGCTGGGGCTTGATCCTGTTGAACCTGTCAACGGAACTTCAGTTCAAGAATAACAGGCAGATGATCACTGAAGCCACCCTGATATCTGAATCCGCTCCATGCTGAATAAGGACTCATGCCAGGATAAACAGGATCTTTCCGGAGCAAAAAACCAGGTTTAAATATTCGCATAAGCTTTTCTGATGTGTAAACCCCAGTTTCACTTTCAAGTAATCTATCGGAAACAATAAACTGATCGATAGCTTCCCATGTTCCACGGTACCGGTATGTGCCTTTCTCCTTTTCATTCTTTGCCGATAAATTGATCATTCTCAGGCCTGATGCATATGGAAATGAGACCGTTTTAACCACATCATCCCCGGGAGTAGCATTAAAATCTCCGGTTATAATTATTTTCCTGTCCTTATGTGATATGGCAAGCGAATCAGCCTTTTCCCTCAACATTCCTGCTATCTCTTTCCTCAGAGCTTCTCCTGCAAGCACACCTCCTCTCCGTGACGGCCAGTGATTGATAAACAGGTTGACTGTATCGTTAGCAATAAGACTTTTTACCTGTAATACATTCCGGGTTACAAATGGTTTATCCGTTAAACTATCTGGTATCAGATACCTCCATGATAAGATACTGACAAATTCCTTCCTGTAAATCAGACAAACATCTATACCTCTCGGATCAGGTGAATCGCTGTGAATAATTTCATAATTATACTTTGAAAGGTTAGTATTATACACCAGGTCCTCAAGCACTTTCCTGTTCTCTATCTCGCAGAAAGCTATTATTTCAGGAGGGGACCAATTACCCGCTGCAATGATCACCTTATAAAGGGAATTGATCCTTGATCTATATCTTTTCTGGTTCCATCTTCTCACGCCTTCCGGGAGGAATTCATCATCATCAGTAGCCGGGTCGTCGAATGTATCAAAAAGATTCTCAACATTATAAAACATAACCATCACAGACCCTGAATCAACAGGCTGTAAGTATGCAACATGGGCTTTGATCACAAACAGCGAAAGGGTACCGGCAATGAATGTTACGATACCTTTAAACATATTTTGTCAGCATTTTAATCAGAAGGCATTTATCCATTTGTATCTTCTGGCATTTTCACCAAATTTTACAGCTACGGTCAGTTCGTGTGTTCCGTTGCTCTGACGCCTGATATCTGTCAGTGTAAAATCAAATGCATATGCAAAATAGAATCTGTCGTATTTAAGTCCCAGCAAAAGAATGAGTGCATCATTCGTTCTCCATGACAAACCAGCCCAGTAATCATTCTTATAATATACTCTTCCCGTAAGGTCCATCTGGATCGACTTAAGCACCATATCTGATGATTTGATATAAGCTGAGGGTTCTATAGTCCAGTTTGCCGAAACAGGAAATTTAATTCCACCTGTAAGATAAAAATGCCCTATTTCATGTCTTTTGGAGTTTTCCACATCACCAAAAATCAGTGAACCTCTAAGAAGGCTTGTCATTGCGAATCCAATATAATAACGGGATGTTGAATAACTTGTTCCGAAATTGAAATCAGGAATAAATACAGATCTGTCATAAGTATTCAGCAGAGGATCATCCATATCATAGATCAGGTTATCTGTATTGACTGCAAACTGGTATGCTGTCATTGCAAGTCCGAATGAAAGGTTTCTCTGATAATCTTCCGAATTGCCAAGATTTATATGATATGCATATATTGCCTGCAAACCTGTACGCCTCATTATACCGTTATTGTCATTAAAAACATATCCTCCTGCGCCAACCCGGCTGCCTTTTGAAGGTTTTATAATTCTCTTTTTAACTGCCGTGGATTTTGAGATATAACTGTTTTTAAGTATTCTGGTCTGAAAACTGGCCGCATAAGTTGCAGGATTCTGTGGAAGCCCAATCCATTGCTCTCTTGCGGTAAGAGTCACCGTTGAATAACCATCAAGGCCTGCAAATGAGGGATTAATAAGATATCCGTTCATAATATACTGACTGTACATCGGAACCTGCTGGGAATATAATTTATTAACGAAAGTACCGAAAACTGCTAGGAGCAGCAAACATTTTATGTATTTCAAATATAATGTTTTCATAATATTCCTCCTGATTACCTGATAATACTTATTACACCTGATCGTGGCTTCGATCCGTCATTTAGGTACAATATATAATGATATGAATCGACAGGCATCAGCCGTCCGTTGAATTTACCATCCCATGGATCGGCGGAAATGTTCCTGGATTTATATATAAGCTTGCCCCATCTCGTATAAACAAACACTTCGGCATCCGGATAAAGGTCAATGTTCTTTATCTTCCATTCATCATTGTATCCGTCATTGTTCGGGGTTATGATCTGGGGTATTTCCAGACATCCGAAAGACCCCACAAATCCTACAGTAACACTTGTTTCTGCCTCACATCCGTTTATATCAGTTACGGTAACATTATAAGTGCCCGGTAACAATTCATTTCTGTTGACAGAAGTGGCACCATCATTCCAACTTGTAATATATGGCGGAGACCCTCCGCCTATTGTAAGTGTAACAGATCCATCATTGGTATCAGGGCAGCCGGCATCGGAGGATAAAACACTGAGTGAAAGAGCCGGAGGATAAGAAAGAATGACTTCTGAAAGCACACTGCACCCATTGGCATCGGTTACAGTTACAGTATAGCTGCCTGCTGGCAATGCCGAAACTGTATCATTAACCTGTTCCGGTATAGTATTCCATGAATATTTGTAAGGTTCTGTACCTCCCGAGGCAAGAGCAATTACTTTCCCGGAATTATCGCCGCTACAGAGATTATTAATCCCGTAAGCGGAAACAGAAACCGCTGCCACAGGCTCGCTTAGTGTAATCGGTATTTCTGCCTGATCGAGTTTTTTATCCCTGACAGTTACTATATATGATCCTACAGGAAGGTTTGTAAATGTACCTGAGGATTGATAGTTTATTTTATCCAGACTGTATTCATATGGTTCTGTACCACCTGTTCCCATGACTGTCATACTTCCGGAGCTTTCCCCAAAACATAAAATATCCTTGTGTGCTACCAGTATAACATCCAGTGGTAATTCAGGTTCGTTTATAATTACAGGGACAACCAGTTCACACAATGCATAATCCTGTATGGTAACGATATAATTTCCTGCAGCCAGACCAGTGAAAACACCAGATGGCTGATAAGCTCCTGCATTGAGGCGATATAAATACGGTGGTGTTCCTCCTGCCGTCTCAACCGTAACACTTCCGTCATTGCCTCCGATAACAGTCACATCTGACTGGTCAGTAATAGTTGCAATATATTCCGGCGGTTGGATAATATCAAGAGTTCCCGCACCAGAAGTACAATTGTTTGCATCGGTTATACTCCAGATATAAGACAGACCTGCAGGTATTTCAGTAAAGATCCCTGTCTGATTACTTATTCCATTGAATGTATATATTAATGGAGCTGTTCCACCGCTGCCAGTAAGGATAACTGTTGTTGTTCCGCCATAACAGATTATCGGTGTTTCGATTGATGCTGAAGCGCTTATCGCCTCAGGTTCAGCTACATCAGTCGTTCCTGTTGCCGGTGTACATCCATTGGCATCATTGATTATCCACTGATATCCGGTTCCTGGAGATATGGAATTGAATATTCCAGTCGTATTGGTTATACCATTAAAAGTATAAGTATAGGGTTCTGTACCACCTGTACCGGTTACTGTAACAGTTGCTGTTCCTCCGTTACACAGGACAGGTGTTGTAACTGTGGCTGAACCGGAAATCATCGCCGGTTCATTAACATTATGTGTACCTTCAAACAGTCCGCAATTATTCTCATCGTTAATATTCCATGTGTAACCTGAACCAGCAGTTATTCCGCTGAATTCTCCTGTAGTATTTGTAACACCATCAAACATATAGGTAAATGGTGCCGTGCCTCCGGAAGGTGTAATTTTAACTGTAGCTGTGCCTCCGGTACAAGGAATGGGGTTGATCACTTCCACCGAAGCAGTAAGTAAATCCGGCTGGCTCACATCAAGTACTCCCGTTAAAGGTCCGCAATTATTTGCATCAGTAATACTCCATATATATGCATTACCTGCAGGAATAGCCGGAAAGATCCCGGTCATATTGGTCACTCCGTTGAATGTATATGATAACGAACCTGTACCTCCTGATCCGGC
>CAZPMM010000062.1:0-8183 GCA_964587405.1 uncultured Rikenellaceae bacterium | reverse complement strand
GTTATGGATGAAAAGTGTCTGCCGCTTGAACTTCCTGAAGTTGACAAATATCTTCCAGGTGAATCGGGTGAATCACCACTTGCGAATGTCGGCGAATGGCTGAATGTAACTGATAAAAATGGCCGGAAAGGCAGGCGGGAAACCAATACAATGCCACAGTGGGCAGGATCATGCTGGTATTACTTACGCTTTATCGATCCTCATAACGACAAACAAATATTTGATCCCGAAAAGGAAAAATACTGGATGCCCGTTGATATTTATATCGGTGGAGCTGAACATGCAGTGCTTCACCTCCTTTACAGCCGCTTCTGGCATAAAGTGCTTTTTGACCTGGGAATTGTATCAAGCGATGAACCTTACAAAAAACTCTTCAATCAGGGAATGATCCTTGCTTATGCATATGAAAATGAAACAGGAGCAAAAATCCCAGCTGATATCGTGGAAGAACGTAACGGGAAATTTTATAACAGTGAAACGAATTCTGAAGTAAAACAGATCGTGGCAAAAATGTCTAAATCACTTAAAAATGTTGTAAATCCTGATGATGTTGTATCAAAATACGGAGCTGATTCACTCAGACTGTATGAAATGTTCATGGGTCCCCTTGATGTTACCAAACCCTGGGACGAAAAAGGGGTAAAAGGTGTATTCAATTTTCTTACAAGATCATTCAGGTTTTTTTCTGATAGTAAGAATATAACCGAAGGAACTGAAGACAGGGAAATTCTTAAGGGTCTGCATCAGGCAATCAGAAAGGTAGAGACAGATATTGAGAACCTGCGCTTCAATACAGCTATTTCGGCAATGATGATATTCCTGAACCTTGCTGTGAAAAAAGGTAAAGTAACCCGTGACACTGTTTCAGTATTTGCCAGAATAATGTCTCCCTTTGCCCCTCATCTTGCAGAAGAATTATGGAATATTTCAGGCAACAAAAATTCAATTGCATATGAATCATGGCCGGAAGTAATAGATGAATTCCTTAAGGAAGATGTATTTGAATATCCAGTATCATTCAACGGCAAGCTCAGGTTTAAAATCGAACTTCCTGTAAACATGGCAAAAGAAGAAATAATCAACAGGGTACTGACAGATGAAAGAGCAAAAAAATGGCTTGAAACAGGTACAATGACAAACATAATTGTTGTACCGAACCGTATTGTCAATATTGTTATCAGGAATTAAAGACTTCAGAATGCCTTCAGTTACAAAAGCGATAATCCTTTCTCTTTTTACAATTACACTTTTTTCATGTGTTGATTCGGGGAAACCTGTTGCTGATCATGCTAATACAGTAACGGAAGGTTCCGTTCACAATGAGGATTCAACTATAATACAGACTCAAAACCTTTTATTCGGGATACCGGTTGATTCATTCAATGTGATATCCGGAAGGATAAAGCTAAATGGATTACTGTCACAGATACTTACCCCGCATGGCATTTCTGTAAATGAAATTGAAGCAGTTCTAAGAAACTCATCAGAAGTATTTGATGTAAGAAAAATAAGGGCCGGTAATAATTATTTTATTTTATGCGAAAATGATTCTGCGGGAAGAGCAAGATACATGATCTATGAACATGATCCTGCAGTTAGTTATATTTTCAGCTTTAACGATTCCCTTAATATTACATCTTTCAGAAAGGTGATCGAAAAGAAAATAAAATATTCTACAGGGATGGTCGAGACATCTCTCTGGGAGGCAATGGTCAGGGACAGCCTGAATCCTATTCTGGCCAACGAACTCTCAGAGATTTTCGCATGGACTGTTGATTTTTTCGGACTTCAGAAAGGTGATAATTTTAAAGTGATCTATGAAGAACTCTATATTGACAGTGAATCACAGGGTATCGGAAGGATTTTTGGAGCACAGTTTACCTGGGCAGGAAAGACCATCACTGCCATACCATTTATTCAAAACGGTGTTGAAAGCTATTATGACAGTGAAGGCAACAGTCTCAGGAAAGCTTTCCTTAAAGCTCCCCTTAAGTTCTCAAGGATTAGCTCAAGATTTTCATCTTCGAGGCTACACCCTATCTTAAGGATACGCAGACCTCATTATGGAGTGGATTATGCAGCACCGATAGGCACCCCGGTACATTCAATAGGTGACGGAAGGGTCACTTCTGCCACAACAGAAAACGGCTCCGGAAGAATTGTAAAAATTGTGCACAACAGTGTATACTCAACTGCATATATGCATTTGAGCAAATTCGGACCCGGAATAGCTCCGGGAGTATTTGTAAAACAGGGAGATATTATAGGATATGTGGGAAGCAGCGGCTTGTCTACAGGACCACATCTCGATTTCAGATTCTATAAAAACGGATCTCCCGTGGATCCCCTAAGAGTTGAAGCTCCACCAGTAGAACCTGTACATGAAGATAATATGGCAAGATTTGCAAAATCAAAAAAAGTAATTGAATGTCTTATTGAATCCTTCTGATACTTTATGGAAGTTTCCTGATAAGATCCTCTATTATTAAAGGAAAATATTTGTATTCAAGAGCATGTATCTTCACTGCAAGCGACTCAGGAGTATCAGTCGGATCAACACTGCACTTCGCCTGAAATATTATATCACCATCGTCATATTTGTCATTAACATAATGGATCGTTATCCCTGATTCCTTTTCATGAGCCTTTATTACTGAGCTGTGCACTTTCTCTCCGTACATTCCCTTTCCCCCGTGCAATGGAAGAAGCGCCGGATGTATATTTATTACACGTCCGGGATAATTGTTTAAAATATCCTCCGTAACCAGCCATAAAAACCCGGCAAGAACTATAAAATCAATATTACTTCGATAAAGGATTTCCAGTATCTTCCCTGATCCGTAGAAACACTCGCGGTCGAAAAAAACGGTCCTCACATTAAGAGCCTCTGCCCTTTTAAGTACGGCTGCATCCTGACGGTTTGACAAAACAAGGACTACTCTCCCGCTGTCACTGTTCGAAAAGTATCTTATAATATTTTCAGCATTTGTTCCGGTACCCGATGCAAATATTGCTATATTCTTCATTATGTGATATTTGTTATAAATGATGAAAAGTGTCGCTATTACATGGAAAACAAGATTATATTGTTAATTATCAGACAACTATCTGTAATAACAAATAAAAAATATAAAATCATTTGAAATTTAACCTACAAATATATTTCTTTGCAAGGTTTATAACTTAATACTAATTAAAATTTATCATTATGTCTGACATTGCTACAAGAGTAAAAGAGATTATTGTTGACAAACTTGGAGTTGATGAATCGGAAGTAACTCCCGAAGCAAGTTTTACAAATGATCTGGGTGCAGATTCTCTTGACACTGTTGAACTGATCATGGAATTTGAAAAGGAGTTTAACATTGGAATTCCTGATGATCAGGCTGAAACCATTAGTACCGTAGGAGATGCTATAAAGTACATTGAGGAAAATGCAAAATAGCTTTGCATTGAAAATATTCCTTTTATGAGAAGAGTTGTAGTAACCGGGCTTGGAGCAATAACTCCGCTTGGTAAAAATTTGCATGAATATTGGGAAGGATTAAAAAATGGAGTAAGCGGAGCGGGTTTAATAACCCGCTTCGATACTGAAAAGTTCAAAACCAAATTTGCCTGCGAAGTTAAAGAATATGACTCTTCGAACTATTTCGACAGAAAAGAAGCTAACAAACTGGATCTATATGCACAATTTGCTCATATAGCATGTGACGAAGCAATTTTGGATTCAGGGCTTGAATTAAATAAAATACCAAAAGACCGTGTTGGAGTGATCTGGTCTTCAGGTATAGGTGGCATACTTACTTTTTATGATCAGATCCGCAACTATGTACTGGGTGACGGAACTCCAAGATTCAGCCCTTTTTTCATCCCCAAAATGATTGGGAATATTGCTTCAGGGTCCATTTCAATCAAATATGGTTTTACCGGGCCTAATTTTGCAACTGTTTCTGCCTGTGCTTCTTCCACACATGCACTTATAGATGCTGTAAGCTATATCAGGCTGGGTAAAGCTGATATCTTTATAGCCGGCGGATCAGAAGCTTCGATCATTGAACCCGGGATCGGAGGCTTCAATGCAATGATGGCAATGTCAACAAATAATGCTGAATATATGACAGCGTCCCGTCCTTTTGATCTTACACGTGACGGCTTTGTCATGGGAGAAGGAGGAAGTGCATTAATTGTTGAAGACATGGATCATGCATTAGCAAGAGGTGCAAAAATTTATGCTGAACTTGCCGGTACAGGTATGACGGCTGATGCATTTCACCTGACTGCCCCACATCCGGAAGGAACAGGAGCCATAAATGTCATGACTCTGGCCATAACTGATGCGGGATTAAAACCCTGTGACATAGATTATATTAACATCCATGGCACTGCAACACCTCTTGGAGATATATCAGAAGCCAAAGCCATCATAGCAGTATTCGGCGAACATGCTTATAAACTGAATATCAGCTCAACCAAGTCAATGACCGGACATTTACTGGGAGCTGCCGGAGCTGCTGAAGCAATTGCCACAATAATGGCAACCATTAACGATATTGTACCTCCCACGATCAATTTTAAAGTACCTGATCCTCAAATTGATCAGAATTTAAATATCACACCCAACAAAGCCCAGGCAAGAAAAATTAACGCAGCAATAAGCAACACATTCGGATTTGGGGGACATAATGCTTCTATCGTAATAAAAAAAATTGAAATCTAAGATCCTTGTTCCCCGAAAAATCAAACGGCACTCATCTGATTGATAAAAGGGATTTCAGATCCCGGCTCAAAAAAATACTCGGATTCAGACCTGGTAATATAGGGATATATGAAGCTGCATTCATTCACCGTTCAGCATCATATTCCCTTTCCGACGGAAGGAGACTAAATAATGAAAGGCTCGAATATCTCGGGGATGCTGTCCTTGACACTATACTTTCGGATTATCTCTTTAAACTATTCCCCGAGGCTAATGAAGGATTTCTGACTAAAATACGTTCCCGTATTGTCAACAGGGAGGTTCTGAATCAGGTAGCAATCTCAATGGGGTTAAATAAGCTCCTCATTAGTAATTTCAATTCAGTCCAAAATTCAAAAAATCTTTGCGGCGATGCCTTCGAAGCACTGATAGGATCTGTATTCATTGACAAGGGTTACAGAAAAACAAAGAAAATGTTTCTCAGGAGAATTCTTGATAAATACCTCGATATAAACAATATAATCAATACAGACTCTGATTATAAAAGCCTTGTCTTTGAGTGGGTGCAAAAGAATAAAGCAAAGCTCCTTTTCACTTACAACGAAGAATACGATTTCGAGCAGAAAAAATCTGTCTTCGCAACAACCCTTTTCATAAATATGGAAGAATATGGAAAAGGTCAGGGAACAACTAAAAAAGAAGCTGAACAGGAAGCATCCTGTAATGCATGGAAAAAAATCGGGGAAAATTATAATATCTGTGAATTGTAAGCGGATTTCTCCTACTTTTATGAGTCAGGGAAAGATACAATGAAGGAATCAACAAAGATCAGAAGATTAACGCTCAATCCGGCCGGTAAATATGAATGGATCCTGTTCGGTCTCGTTACAGCAGAACCGGATTACAGAGTATCTCTTGCACTGAATAAAAAGCTGGGAACTACCCTGTGCAGCACAACTCCCCTTACAATACATGATGACAATGAAACCAAATTGATGTTCAGTAAGTTTTCCAGTTCATCAGGAGCAGCCGGAATGATCTGCGATCTCATTTCAAACAGATCAGGAAAATCATGGCTCATCAGAAAAATGAAGAATATCGACTATTTCTTTGTTATTTACGATATCATTGAAGATGCAGAAATCAGCAACTTATTATCTGATCTCCGTGAAACCGATTGTATTAATGCTGCCTTTATAATAGAGCCCGGAATAATAAAGGATAAAAATATGAAATATCTTTTTCATCAGGCTTGATCACAATATAATATAGAAGAAAAGCTGCTTCCAGAACAGAAGCAGCTCACTTTTTGATAACCCTAAAACTAACCTAACCTATGAAAAAAACCTCTATTTTTTATATCCCAAATTTCGTGCCAAAACCTGTACAAATATAGGAAATGATTTTAATATTTACAAATATTTATTGGATACCAAATCAAGATTAACAATATTTTAATCAAATATTAAAATCCTTAACTTTTTAAAGGTAAATTTTTTATGGCAAAAACCCGGGCTGGCATTACATGTTAAAGAAAGTTAAATTGTTACAGGCTAATCTGGATATAGTAGTATTTTTGTAACTACATGAAAAAAGGCACAATTGCATTCATAACAGTTTTCTTTTTCCTGGCATTAACAGGACTAATAACAATTCAGCTTTACTGGATCAAAAATGCAATTGCGATAACTGATCAGGAATTCAGGATGCTGGCAAACAAGGCTCTTGAATCTGTAGTACTAGATCTTGAAGAAAATGAACTTATTATGAGGATAGCCGAAGCAATTGATACTGCATCTTCCGATTCAATAACAGCAATAGTGCCTGCCAACTCGCCCCTTGGCCGTAAACTCAGAGGATATCAGCCCAATTCAAAACTATTGGAAATGTATGGTCTGAATGATCATGATAAACCAATTACCATAACGGGAACAGGTCAGAAAATATTTATTTCGGATGAAAACATAGATAACTACCTGGGTGATGAATATAATGAAACATCTCCCCAGGTCATGAATGCCGAGCTGACAGGACGAGTATCAAATAAAATCGTGATCCTTGAAACCATAATGGACAAGATTCTTTATAATACTCCCAATATAAGGGAAAGGATAAATCCGGAAGAACTGAAACCCATGCTACGAAAGGCTTTGTCAAATGTAGGGATCGACCTCGAATTTGAATATGCAATCCGTTCGGGAAGGTATGGAGATTTATGGAAAACATCGGGATTCAACAACAAACCGGGAACAAACAAATTCATTATTCAGCTTTTCCCAAATGATCCTGTACCCAGCCAGAATCAGCTTGTCTTATATTGCCTTCAGGAACAACTGTTTAAATTCAACAAGATAGGGAACCTGGGATTTCTGTCGATATTGTTTACATTGATCCTGCTTGTACTATCGACGGGTACATTCATTGTCATTTTCCGCCAGAAAAAATTATCCGAAATCAGGAATGATTTCATAAACAATATGACTCATGAGCTGAAAACCCCTATCTCAACCATTTCACTGGCATCTCAACTGATGGCAGACAAAACCATCCCAGAAGCAAAAAAGAATATTGATTCTCTTGCAAATGTGATCTCAGATGAGAGTATGAAGCTTAAATTCCAGGTCGAAAAAGTGTTGCAGATGGCAATTTTTGAGAAAGCAAAGATGAAATTCAACCTGGTGTATGTTGATATAAATAACCTGGTAAGTAATGTAATTGAGAATTTCAGGCTGCAAATAGAAAGCAAACAGGGCATGATCATTGCAGATCTGAAAGCAAGTTCTCCCAAAACCATGGTTGACGAAGTTCACTTCATGAATGCAATTTCAAATCTTATTGATAATGGCATTAAATACTCCAAAGACAAACCTCATATAACAATTGCAACCAGAAATACAAGAAAGGGTATTATTATATGCATTGAGGACAGAGGTATAGGTATAAGTAAAGAAGACCTTAAAAGGATCTATGACAAGTTTTACCGGGTTCATTCAGGTAATGTGCATAATGTCAAGGGATTCGGTCTGGGATTAAGCTATGTCAAGAAAGTAGTTGAACAACACAATGGAAATATAAGAGTTGAAAGTCACCTTAACAAGGGGACAAAATTCACATACTTTATACCTCAAAACAACAGAAAATGAAAAACATAAGGATTCTTCTTGCAGAAGATGACAGTAATCTTGGAAATCTGTTAAAGAACTATCTGACTGTCAAAAATTATGAAACAGATCTTTTTGTTAATGGCGCCCTTGCTCTTAAAGCTTTTATGAAAGAGCATTATGATATATGTATCCTTGATATAATGATGCCCGAAATGGACGGTCTTTCCCTTGCACAGGAAATCCGAAGGCAAAAACCGGAAGTACCTGTTATCTTTCTTACAGCCAAAAGTCAGAAAGAAGATATAATTGAAGGTTTCAGATCCGGAGCAGATGATTATATTACAAAACCATTCTCAATGGAAGAACTTCTGTACAGGATACAG
>CAZPMM010000061.1:0-8231 GCA_964587405.1 uncultured Rikenellaceae bacterium | reverse complement strand
AGAGTCGTTACGAAAAATAATCTTGGTAGGCTTTATATCGATACCGTAAAGGATATTGATGTGGCTAACAGATATAATTATCAGAAGGGCGATTACAGGAATTACAGGGATGGAGACCTTCAATCTTCAATATCCACCGACTGGAGAGTTGATGACGGATCAAGTGGTTCTAGCAGAATGTATGCCCAGAGCGAGGGTGCTGAAAGCCAGAGCGACTTTGTGACACTGATAAATGACAATTCAAGAGTTTATAAGGGAGGATCCTGGAAAGACAGAGCCTATTGGCTCAATCCTTCCACACGGAGATTCCTTGATCAGGAAAGTTGCAGAGACGATCTGGGATTCAGATGTGCAATGATAAGAGTAGGAAGTCCTGCTGGATTCTGATTAAAAAAATAAATTATCTTTAGCCCCATTATGGATCATAATGGGGCATTTTTTTAATAATATAATGACTGAACAGATTTATTCACTATTCAGAGAATCAAAAGGTTTATCAACCGATTCCAGAACTGTAACTGAGGGCCAGATGTTCTTTGCTCTCTGGGGGGAAAAATTCAATGGAAATAATTATGCTGCCGAAGCCCTGAAAAAAGGAGCTTCATGGGCAGTTATAGATGATCCGGCATTCGAAACAGAAAAAACAATACTGGTTGATGATACCCTTATGGAGCTACAGAAACTTGCTACATATCACAGGAAGCAATTAAACTGCCCGCTTATCGCAATAACCGGTACCAACGGAAAAACAACTACAAAGGAACTTCTTGCTGCTGTTCTTTTAAAAAAATTCAAGACACATTATACAAATAAAAATTTCAATAACCAGATAGGTGTGCCGCTTACAATTCTTTCTGCTCCTGAAGGTACTGAAATGATGATACTGGAAATGGGGGCAAATCATATTGGTGAGATCCGGACATTATGTCTTATTGCCAGACCCGATTACGGAATCATTACCAATATAGGTACTGCACATATTGAAGGTTTCGGATCATTCGACGGTGTGATAAAAGCAAAAACGGAATTATATGAATACCTCCGTAAAGTCAATGGCATCGCTTTCTATAACAATAAAGATAAACTCATAAGCGAAAAGATATACGGGATGATAAACCGTGCAGTGCCTTTCTCAGACCCTGCCGGTATACCACTGAAAATCACTCCTGAACATGCAGGTCTGAATCTAGTTCTGAATGTAAAATATCAGAAAATAAAAAAAAGGATCAATACAAAGCTCTTTGGTACCTATAATGCAGATAATATAAGGGCAGCAATTGCTATAGGACTGTTCTTCAGGATCAGTCTGGACGATATTGCTGATGCTGTTGAAAGTTATGTTCCAGATAATGGCCGTTCTCAGGTACTGAATACGAAGAACAATACCATAATCAGCGATTCCTATAATGCAAATCCGGTAAGCATGAAGATGGCACTTGAATCATTTGCAGCAATAGAGGCTGAAAAGAAACTATGTATACTGGGCGATATGCTGGAACTTGGAGACAAAAGTGAGGAAGAGCATAAAAAGATACATAAAGTTCTTACTGATCATAACCTTCAGAACGTTATGCTTGCAGGTCCGGTATTTACAAAAGTATCAGCCGGGTTCAGATTCAAGACTTTTTCAAATGTCAGCAGACTTAAGGAATACCTGAAGCTAAAACCTGTAAGAGGATATCATATTCTTATCAAAGGATCGAGAGGAATGGCTATGGAACAGATATACAGTTTGCTGTAATATTTTTCAGTTGATATCTGTACCTGTGAATTCAATATCTATCTGAAGCACTTCAGATCTTCCTGATGTTCTGACCCGGGGACCCCATAAACCATATCCTGAAGAGACAATTATATGGGTTTTTCCTTTGAGGCTGTATCCATAACCCACTTCGAAAACTTTGTTAATGAGAAAATTGAGAGGCCAAAGCTGCCCTTTATGTGTATGACCGGATAGCTGCAGGTCGATTTTGTTTTTTTCTGCTTCATTCAGTTGTGTTGGCTGATGGTCCAGAAGGATCAGAGGATATGAATGATCAGCATTTTTTATTAGTTCCCCAACACTCATTCTAGTTTTCCCGGAATACCTGAATGAATCTTTGTCAAGTCTTCCTATAACCTGTATCCCACCCGGAAGAACAATCATTTCATCTTTGATTATTCTGATTCCCTTACTCTCTATATAAGGGATGGTCCTTTCAATTCCTCCGATATATTCATGATTACCGGTTATTGCATAAAGTCCGTCTTTTGTATGAGGCCCGGTGAAATATTGCAACAGATCACCTCTCAGAACCGGACCAAGCTCTCCGTCAATAATATCACCCAGTAAAAAAACAGCATCAGGCTTTAGTTTTTCAAGCATAGCCGAAAGTTTTTCCATACTGCGTTTGCGTATTATACTACCCAGGTGAATATCAGAAACAGCAGCAATACGAAGATTATCTATTCCGCTGGCCTGCTTTGCTATTTTTATTTCATATTTCTTCACCACAGGATTGACTGCATTGATAAATCCTCCCAGTATTAACAATGATGAAACAGAAATAGTTATAATGACAGCCCACTTCCTGAAAACCAAAATATTTCCGGGTTGTATAGCACCGGTCAGTTTCAGTATCATTAATATAATATCGGAAAAAAGAAAGAAGATGAAACCATAGAATAGGAAAGCCAGCCAGAATCCACCGGTAATATTCAGAATATCTGAAAATACTGTCGAATGTTTCGATTCAAGCAATTTGGCAGCAATAAAAGTTGCTGCAAGTGTTACGAATAAGAGGGTGTATAAAAACCTTGTGCGGCGGGGTATGAGATTATAACCTTTAAAGAAAAGGTACAGATTTCCAATAAAATAAATTATAAATACTATGGTAAAAAATATAACGAACCGGGAAACTTTCATTCGGATATCAGTGTTTTATATGTTCTTTTCTTTTTGAAAAAAAACTCATAAACCAGGAATTTGTTAAGTAACAATACTTCTGGTTCTCTCTGGCTCATTTCTTTGACGGCAATTCTTTTCTTTTTCAGTTCAACCATACTTCGGTAATAATGTATATGAGCTTTCAGGACAGCCAGAGAACTACTGAATTGTCCTTTTAAAAAGAACCAGGCAGCAGCTATGCCGTCGAGTACTTTTCTTTTGAACAGGATATTTTTCAAATTTTTGTCAGGCAGGTTTTTATACAGAAGGTAGAGGCTGTTGCGGAAATTCAGGT
The DNA here is from genome assembly GCA_964587405.1 of uncultured Rikenellaceae bacterium. Classification (GTDB taxonomy): domain Bacteria; phylum Bacteroidota; class Bacteroidia; order Bacteroidales; family VadinHA17; genus LD21. The sequence goes on along the minus strand of CAZPMM010000061.1, from coordinate 5,010 downwards.
ATGTTTTATATGGTGAATCATAAGGAAGAGCTCCTCCTCCGACATGGTAAACAACCGGGCCGGGCATGAAAGAGACACGATAGCCGGCTTTATGAAAGCGCCAGCAAAGATCTATTTCTTCCATATGTGCAAAGAAAGCAGGATCGAAACCTCCGCACTTTTGCCAGGCAGATGATCTGACTATCATGCAGGCACCTGTCGACCAGAAAATATCTGCCGCTGAATCATACTGGCCGGTGTCTTTCTCTATCTCGAAAAGTATACGGCCCCTGCATAGTGGATATCCGTATTTGTCGAGAAAACCTCCGGCAGCTCCTGCATATTCAAAATGATCCCTCTTGTTATATGATAGTATTTTAGGCTGGCAGGAGGCTACATCAGGATTATTGTCCATATAGTCAACAAGATGATTGAGCCAGCCGGAAGTAACTTCTATATCTGAATTAAGTAGTACATAATATTGTGCATCTATTTGTGAAAGTGCAAGATTATAGCCTTCGGCAAATCCATGATTATTATCGAACCGAATAAGCCTGACATCTCCGAATTCTGAAGCTATCCATTCACAGGATCCGTCAGTTGAACCATTATCTGCCACATATATATGAGTATCCGGACGGGATGTATGCTTTACAACACCCGCGAGAAACATTTTCAGGTACTTCAGACCATTCCAGTTCAATATGACCAATGCTGTTTTAACCATTCATATATATATATGTTTCAGTACTTCCATCTCCTGTGGCTCCATAACCAGTATTCAGGCTTTTGATTTATTATTTCCTCAAGCCTTTTTACATGTGTATTGGTTATATGATATTCCGGTAATCCTCCTGTATGCTCGAAAAGGAGTTCCATGGAATAAGTATAATATCCTCTGCGAACTTTCTGAATGTTCATAAACAATACAGGCATATCATATTTTGTTGCTATTTTTTCTGCCCCAAGATATACAGGTGTATCCTGATTCAGAAAGGTAGTCCTGTACTTTATTTCTGCCCTGGGTGGAGTCTGGTCGGATATAAGGCCATAAATTGCTTTAATATTGTTTCTTCTGTTTTTTAGGATTTCCCTTATTATGTTGGCCATCGCGACAGGTTTGCAGAAGTTACGCGATCTTAAATGATACATAAACCTGTCGAAGTACTTATTGTTCAATGGTCTGTACACAGGGATATTCGTATGCCTCGTAACAGCGGGAGTAATAATCGTCCATTCCCAGTTGCAGTAATGACTGAAAATTACAACTGCGTCACGCTCTTCATCGTAAAGTCTGTTAAGCAACTCAGGATTTTTATAGTGCATACGTTTTGCGAGTTGTTTATTGCTCATATTTGAGAGCTTGAGTATCTCGAAGATCAGGTCGCAGAAATGGCGGTAAAATTTTTTTCGGATTTTTGAACGTTCCTTATCACTTTTATCAGGAAATGCATTTTTAAGATTTGTTGCAACTACTTTTCTCCGGTAACCGGGGAAATAACAGGCAAAAGGATACATGAGGTCGGAAAACAGATACAATACTTTTAGTGGCAATAGTGTAATGATCCGGCTTATTCCATAAAAGATATAAAATCCTAATTTGCCCATTCAATTTAAATTACGCATGCATAAAGTTACTTACAATTTTCAGAAATTCAGGATAAAGCAGTTTGTTTGATGCAATCACGTCGGACCCTGAAAGATTCATTTGATCACCTGTGAAATCGCTGACCATACCTCCGGCTTCTCTTACAATGATTGTTGCTGCTGCAATGTCCCAGGGATGGAGTCCGTATTCGTAGAAAGATTCAAATCTGCCGCATGCAACATATGCCATATCAATTGCGGCCGATCCGAGTCTTCTTATACCGTGAGTGGTTTTACAGAAATATTCAAAGCATTCCATGAATTTATCGAGCCTTTCGAAATCATAGTACGGAAAGCCGGTAGCAATAAGGCTTTCAGACAGTGAACTTACTTGCGATACATGAATGGGTTTATCGTTTAGCCATGCTCCTCCGTTTTTCCATGCACTGAATATCTCGAATCCCTGTACTTCATAAACGACTCCGGCAACCGGTTCATTATCTTCCATTAGGCCAATACTTATGGCATAAGGATGGACTCCGTGAACAAAGTTGGTTGTTCCGTCCAGCGGATCAATTACCCAACAATATTTTGCACCTTTTTGAGAAGATGTACCTTCTTCTGCCAGGAAATCTGCTTCGGGAAGGATCTGTGAAAGTTTTTTTACAAGCATCTCTTCAGATCTTTTATCAACATAACTAACAAGATCATTAAGTCCCTTTTTTTCTATCCTGCTGATATCAAATACTTCAGATTCACTGAGGATGAATTTTCCTGTCTCAGTTGCAGCTTCTGCCACTTTACTCACTATGGTTTTTAAATCTTTCATTATTATTTTATTAATTCAACCGTCATATTACCTGAAGGAGCAATGTCCAGTAACCTTACTTCCCTTATACTTCCTGCCAGCCAGTCCTCCCACGGATATTCAACCCTTATGTAATTATCGGTAAAACCGTAAATAAGTCCTTTGTTTCTTACATGCTCGAATAACACTTTCGGAGTCTTTCCCTTGTTCATTTCTCTGAATCGCAGTGCTTTCTTCCGTGAAAGGTTTATAAGTATTTTGCTTCTTCTGTTCTTTTCTTCAGGATTTACCTTTTCTCGCATTTTGGCAGCTTCTGTTCCGGGTCTTGAAGAGAACGGAAATACATGCAGGTAAGAAACATGAAGACCGTTCAGGAAATTGAAAGTTTCTTCAAAATCCTCTTCGCTTTCTCCGGGGAAACCTGTGATTACATCAGCCCCGATGCCTGCAAGTGGCATTATTTCCCGAATACGGTTTACTCTTTCAGCAAAAAGGTCTCTTTTGTATCTCCTTTTCATCAGTCCCAGTATCCTGTCCGAACCGTTCTGCAGAGGGATGTGGAAATGAGGCATGATTTTCGGTTCCGAGGAACACATTACGATAAGCTTGTCAGTTAGGAGATTGGGCTCAATTGATGATATTCTGTAGCGTTTTATGCCTCTGACCTTTATCAGTCCCTCAAGAAGTTTCGTAAATGAATCTCCTGTTGATTTGCCAAAGTCACCGGTATTAACTCCTGTGAGAACTATTTCCTTTACACCTCTTGCTGCTATTTCTTTTGCTTCATCAACAAGTGTTTTAATCTCAGGGTTCCGGCTCCGGCCTCTGGCCAGCGGGATTGTACAGTAAGAACAATTATAATCACATCCGTCCTGGACTTTCAGGAAAGACCGTGTGCGGTCACCTGCCGACCAGGAATGGATGAATTTAACATTTGAAGAAAGCTCACATGAATATATTTCAGCTCTGGGCTTCTTAACAGTATCAGTAAGAAATTTTACAATATCAAATCTTTCATTCGTCCCCAGTACCAGGTCGACACCTGGGATTAATGCAATTTCTTCGGGTCTGAGTTGGGCATAACATCCTGTTACAACAATAAATGCCTCCGGTGACCGGTGAATTAATTTCTTTATAACCTGCCGGCATTTTCTGTCAGCAACATCGGTTACCGAGCATGTATTGATAATATAAATATCAGCTTTCTGTCTGGTATCTACTCTTTCGAATCTGTCTTCCGGGAAAGATCTGGCAAGCGTTGATGATTCAGCGAAATTCAGTTTACAGCCGAGTGTGTGAAATGCAATTTTCTTTTTTCTGATACTGTTCATGCATAATTCCCGCAAGCTTATTTTTTAAGCCTGGTGATATAAATATTCCTGAATTCAATGTCTTTACCTTCACTTTGAAGGCATATATGACCCTGTTTAGGTGTAACACCGGTTGCTTGGTTCATTAGAACGCCGTTCACCAATACATCGATATTGTCTGCGATACAGGTGACTTCCATTGTGTTCCATTCACTCACAGTTTTTTCAGCCGATTCAGCTTTTTTTGCCACAACGCGTGATGATTTGTCAATCCTTTCATTCATATCTGATTTTCCCATACAGATAAAATCCCCGACATTACCAGCTTTTAACTGGCATTCAACGCTAGTAGGCCATATTGTATCGGGAAGCTGGGCATGGATAAAAATACCACTGTTTGAAGCTTCAAGAGGGTATCTCCATTCAAGATGAAGAGAATAATCGGAATATGTTTCATTTGTCCTCATATATCCGAAAGGATCACCTGCAATATGGATAACATCATTCTGAACAGTAAATACCTTTGAAACGTCAGCAGAAGGATCTTTGAGGAAGAATGACCAGTTGCTTAAGTCTTTACCATTGAAAAGCACTATTTTTTCAGTAGCTGAAACAGTTGAGGATGTTTCTTTTTTTGCTTTTGAACGGCCACATGAATTGAATGAAAATACAGTAACTACTGCTAAAAGTATTAGCGTAAGTTGTACGGGTTTGAGTTTCATAGCGATTTGATTTTAATTTATTTATATTAACAAATTTCCAATTACAGGATCCTTATAGCAATTTACTGGCAAGTTCTGCAAGATAGCTTCGTTCTCCTTTCACAAGATTGACATGTGCAAAGATATCCTGGTCTTTCATTTTATCCGACAGATAGCTTAATCCATTTGAACCTGTATCGAGATATGGAGAGTCGATCTGCTCAATATCACCCGTAAATACCATTTTGGTACCTTCTCCGGCACGGGTTATTATTGTTTTTATCTCATGTGGGGTAAGATTCTGGGCTTCATCCACAATGAAAAAGATGCTCGAAAGGCTTCTTCCCCTGATGTAGGCTAAAGGAGTGATCACAAGCTTTTCTTCTTTCATCATATCATTGATCCTTAAGAATTCGGGACTCTGATGGCTGAATTTATGTTTGATAACTGTAAGATTATCATAAAGCGGCTGCATATACGGATCCATCTTTTCCTTTATATCACCCGGAAGGAAACCGAGGTCACGGTTTGCGAGCGGAACTATTGGTCTTGCCAGAAAGATCTGTTTGTATCTTTTATGCTGGGCGAGTGCAGCTGCAAGTGCAAGAAGAGTCTTTCCTGTCCC
>CAZPMM010000060.1:0-8244 GCA_964587405.1 uncultured Rikenellaceae bacterium | reverse complement strand
CGTTTCCTTATGGGAAGCAGAGCTTGAAAAACTGGAAAATTTTTTCCCTGATCTTAAAGTTGTATTTACAATCAGTCCGGTACGTCACTGGAAAGATGGTGCACATGGGAATCAGATAAGTAAGTCGGTTCTTATGCTGGCAGTTGAAGAGTTGCTTAAACATCGTTCCGGTCCTGCTTATTTTCCTGCTTATGAACTGCTTATGGACGATCTCAGAGATTACCGGTTTTATGATGAAGATATGCTTCATCCTTCATCAGCAGCGATTAAATATGTGTGGGAAAAGTTTTCGGAATGCTATCTTGAGAGCAAATCAGCAGAACTCAGAAATGAAATAATAAAGATTACAAGAGCATTTGGTCACAGGCTGGTTAGTCGGGTGGAAAGTAAAAGGAAAGAATTTGCAGACACAATGCTTCTGAAGATCAGTGCGATTGAAAAAAAAATCAAAAGCGTTGATCTGACAGAGGAAAAATTATATTTTGAGAAGCTGGCTGAGGGTATATAATATTAAATAAATAGGTATCTGTCTGATTTTATTCAGAGGGTTCAATCATTATTTTTTTTACTGCTCTCTCGCCATCGTTGAATAAAATTGTAACAAGGTACATTCCGCGCCTGGGATTATCAAGAATGATTTTGGTGAGGGTTTGCGGATTGTTGTACTGAATACGGTAAATATCCTGACCTATTATATTTGTGATCTTGACTGATGAAATATCCTTATCGGTTTGTATATGAAAATAACCTTCCCTCACCGGTACCGGATAGATATTTATTTTCACAACCGGTGCTTTGGATGACATGGCCTGTTTAATACGGGCGGATGCAATATTGGCTGTATCCTTTTGGGCATAAAGGCATAAACTAAAAATTACAGACATTAGAAAGAGTAAAAGTTTCTTCATATGTACTGTTTTGGAGTATTGCATCAAAAACTGTGCTAAAGATAATAAAAAAATCAAATAAAATCATCAGATAATCTGATTGCTTTATTCAGATCATCCGGAGTATCTATTCCGAAGCTTTCCCATACAGTAACTGCACACCTTATTTTATAACCATTTTCTATCCATCTGTTTTGTTCAAGTGATTCTGCTTTTTCCAGGGAACTCCTGCTGAGCTTAGTAATTTTTTTCAATATGTCGGTTCTGTAAGCATACATTCCAAGATGTTTATAGTATGTATGTTTTGTTGTCCATTCTGAAGCATCGAAATCCCTTATATATGGTATTGCTGCTCTGCTGAAATATATGGCATTACGATCAATATCAAGGATAACTTTCGGTTGGTTAGGGTTAAAAATATCTTCTCCTTGAACTGTTTTACGTACAAGAGTGGCTAAAGTGACATTTTTATCATTAAAGCATGATTTAAGCAGGTTGATCTGTTCAGGTTTAATAAAAGGTTCGTCACCTTGTACATTAATAACCACATCAATATTTTTCCCTGTCTCGGAGATTATTTTATCCACAGCTTCGGCACAACGGTCTGTTCCGCTGGGATGATCAGAGGAGGTCATTACAACATTTCCTCCAAATCCGGTTACGGAATCAAAAATTCTCTGATCGTCTGTTGCTATATAAACTGTTTCAACAGATTTCCGGGTCTGTTCATAGACTCTTTGAACCATATATTTGCCGCCTATCCTGACCAGCGGTTTCCCGGGGAAACGTGTTGATGCGTAACGTGCAGGAATTATGGCTGCGAAGTGATAATTACATTCATTTTTCATGCGTCCAAGTTACACAAAATGGATTTCCCAATGTTTTAAAAATATCTTAAATTCGCACCAGTTTCAGACAATTTATGAGGGATCTGCAGAACATAAAGCAACGATTCGGGATTATAGGTAATTATGACGGGCTTAACAGGGCGATTGACATTGCCGTTCAGGTTGCCCCGACAGATCTGTCGGTTCTCATTACCGGAGAGAGCGGAACGGGGAAAGAAGTTTTTCCGCAGATGATACACAGTTACAGTAGCAGGAAGCATGGTCCGTATATTGCAATGAATTGTGGTGCAATACCTGAAGGTACAATTGATTCAGAGCTATTTGGTCATGAAAAAGGTGCATTTACCGGTGCGACTGACAGCAGGAAAGGCTATTTTGAAGTTGCTGACGGAGGTACAATATTTCTTGACGAAGTTGCCGAACTTCCTTTATCAACACAGGTAAGACTACTGAGAGTACTTGAGACGGGCGAATTTATAAGGGTTGGATCTTCAAAAGTGCAGAAAACAAATGTCAGGGTGATTGCCGCAAGTAATGTGGATGTTTCGGCTGCAATTGACCGGGGACGATTCAGGGAGGACCTTTTTTACAGGCTTAATACTGTACCTATAAGAGTTCCTTCACTCAGGGAACGGGGAGAAGATATAATTCTGCTGTTCAGAAAATTCGCAGTGGATTTTGCTGAGAAATACAGAATGCCGGCTATCAGGATAGATGCTGATTCACGGATACTTCTTCTTAATTATTCATGGCCCGGTAATGTAAGACAACTGAAAAACATTACCGAACAAATTTCAATAATTGAAAAGGAAAGAGATATTTCTGCTTCAACACTCAGAGCTTATCTTCCGGATTATGACGGAGTAAAACTGCCGGCGGTAATCAATAAGGACGAGGATAAAAAATATGCTTCGGAAAGAGAGATACTTTACAAGATCCTTTTCGACATGAAAAGTGATATGAATGATCTTAAAAAGCTGGTTTATGATCTTATTCAGCATAGTGATACAGGGATAAGCTTCGGGGAAACGGAATCGACTGTAATTAAGAAATTGTTCAGTGATACCAGACCTGAAAGGATGGCGGCAAATGTTCCGGAAGTTGCTCCTGTCGAATTTCAGTCACATCAGATAAAAGATGATATCCAGGATACCGAGGAAATTATGGAAGAATCACTTTCTCTGGCCGACAAGGAAGTTGAGATGATAAGAAAGGTGCTGGGGAAATATAACGGGAAAAGAAAACTGGCAGCCCGGGAGCTTGGTATATCTGAACGAACCCTTTACAGGAAAATAAAGGAATATGGAATTGAAATGTAAAAATACAATCTTTTTTACAGATGCTTACCGGCTTTTATCATTACTAGCCTTTTTAATGGTATTACTTACCGGATGCAAAATATCTTATTCCTTTTCAGGAGCCAGCATTTCTCCTGATGTCAAGACTATCAGTGTACAGTATTTCCAGAACAGGGCAAGCCTTGTTCAGCCACAGCTGAGCAGGAATCTGACCGATGCACTGATTGATAAATGCAAAGCCCAGACCAATCTAAGTTTTGTTAACGGAATTGGGGATGTGAATTTTGAAGGGGAAATAAGCGATTATAATACACGTCCTCTTACTGTTTCGGCTGATGCTCAGGCTGCAACAAACAGATTTACGATTACTGTAAAAGTGAAATTCACAAATGCCGTTGATCCCACACTCAGCTATGAGCAGAGTTTTTCCCGGTATGAAGATTATGACAGTGCTTTTTCACTGGGTGATGTTGAGGATTCTCTTTCTAAAAATATCATAGAACTTCTTGTTGAAGATATTTTTAATAAAGCTTTTGTGAACTGGTAGACACAATGAACAGAAGCGATTTCATACAACTAATGGAAAACTCCGGAGAGGGCAATCATCATCTCCTTGGTGAACTGAACTCCCTTATAAATGCTTTTCCTTATTTCCAAAGCGCATATATGCTTCTGCTTAAGGGATTGCAGAAAAGCGACGACGTTAAATTTGAAAGTCAGCTTCGTAACTCAGCACTGCGTATAGCAAACCGCGAGGTTCTTTATTATTATCTTAAGAAAGAACCTGAACTGCTAACTGATGCTGATGATACCAAAATATCAGAAATCATTCATCATAATGAAGTGATTGATAACCAGCAGGTGGTTATTGAACTTGGAAAAAACAGTGAGGATCTTATTAATGAGATTGAAAAGAAGGATAATCTGATTGATGCCGGTAATAAATCCCGGGAGTATGCCATAATTATAACTGCTGAATCGGGAGACAGAGAATCTGATGCATCTCTCATTATTGTAAATGAAGAATCAGGAGAGATAGAGGAAAAAGTCGTTTTTATGGATCCCGGTTTTTCTATTCCCTTACAGGAAGACCTGCTTGAACTGGATACAGGATATGACAAAATTTCAGACCTGAATGACCAGGATATCACAGATACATACGAGGAAGATAATAAAGAAAATGTTACGGTAAAGCAAATACAGTCTGAACTGATAGACAGGTTTATTATTGCAAATCCGAGAATTGAACCGGTAAAGGAGCATACAGACATTCCTCTGACTGACATAAGCAAGCCATATACTGAAGAGAAAGAAGAATTCTTAAGTGAAACACTTGCAAGGATCTATATCAAACAGGGTTACTATTCTAAAGCAATTAATATTTATGAAAAATTAAGTTTGAAATATCCGGAAAAAAGCAGTTACTTTGCATCTCTCATTATGGAGGTGCAAGAATTTATTAAAAAGTAAGAGAATGGGAATATATATATTTATTACAGTCTTGGTTATTGTTGCCTGTGTTTTGCAGGTTTTTGTTGTACTTGTACAGAATTCAAAAGGCGGTGGTCTGGCAGCTAATTTTACATCAACAGGGCAGACAATGGGAGTGAGGAAAACAGCTGATTTTCTTGAAAAGGCTACATGGACTCTTGCTGCAGCAATACTGCTGCTCTGTGTTGTTTCAACTGCTACAATACCAAGAGGCAATGAATCACAGCAATCAAGAATAAGTACTCAGATTAATAATGCTGTTGATCCGAATGCTATACCGACACTTCCCACTGCCGTTCCTGCGACTTCGACAACGACTCCTCAGGAACAGGGAGAACAACCCGCTAATTAACGGTTTAATATACCTGATATTTTTATAGTGTCAGTTTGTCACAAACTGACATTTTTTATTTAAAAATGGCAGATTTCGGTGTTTGGCATAAATTATGATAGAATAGTGCAGAAAAATCAATATTTAACTTTAAAACTAGATAACATGGCACAATTGAAAGGAAAAATTCTGGCAGGAAAGGTTCTTGTAAAACCAAATGAAGCTGAAGCTAAGACTGCCAGCGGGATTATTATTCCGGATTCTGCAAAGGAAAAACCCCGTCAGGGAAAGGTAATACTTGTTGGGGCTGCAAAAAAAGATGAAGATATGGAAGTAAAAAAAGGTGATGAAGTCCTCTACGGGAAGTATTCAGGACAGGAATTAACCATTGACGGTGAAGATTATCTTCTTATATCACAATCTGACATTCTTTTTATAATGTAATTAAGAAACCAATAAATTTGATAAACAATGGGAAAAGAAATTAAGTATAATATTGATGCACGTGCACTTCTTAAAGAAGGTGTTGATCAGCTTGCTAATGCAGTAAAAGTTACATTGGGCCCCAAAGGACGTAATGTTGTTCTGGAGAAAAAATTCGGAGCACCGCAGATTTCAAAGGATGGTGTAACAGTTGCCAAGGAAATTGAACTTTCAGATCCTTACAAAAACATGGGTGCGCAGATGGTCAAAGAGGTTGCTTCTAAAACCGGTGATATTGCAGGAGATGGAACAACAACAGCTACAGTTCTGGCTCAGGCTATTATTAATGTAGGTCTGAAGAATATAACTGCTGGGGCGAACCCGATGGATGTTAAAAGAGGAATTGACAAAGCTGTCGCGAAAGTTGTTGAAAATATAAAGGGTCAGGCACAGGTTGTAGGGGATGATCTGAAAAAAATAGAGCAGGTTGCAAGAATATCAGCAAATGACGATCATGAGATAGGTAAGCTTATAGCCGAGGCAATGAGCAAGGTTCAAAAAGAAGGTGTCATCACTGTTGAAGAATCAAAAGGAACATCAACATCAGTAGAAATTGTTGAAGGTATGCAGTTTGATCGCGGTTATATTTCGGCATATTTTGTTACAAATACCGAAAAAATGGAAGCAGAACTAGAAAATCCCTATGTCCTTATTTATGACAAAAAAATATCTTCAATGAAAGATATGCTTCCAATACTTGAATCATCTGCCCAGACCGGCAAACCTCTTCTGATTATTTCAGAAGATATGGAAGGTGAAGCTCTTGCAACTCTTGTTGTAAACCGTTTAAGAGGTTCTCTCAGAGTATGTGCAGTTAAAGCTCCCGGATTTGGTGACAGGAGGAAAGAAATGCTTGAAGATATAGCTATTCTTACCGGAGGAACTGTTATTTCTGAAGAAAAGGGTCTAAAGCTTGAGCATGCAACTCTTGATATGCTTGGAACAGCTGAAAAAATCACTGTTAATAAAGAAAATACTACCATTGTCAATGGTTATGGCGACAAGGATCAGATAAAGGCTCGTATAGGACAGATCAAACAGCAAATGGCTACTACGACTTCCGATTATGATAAGGAAAAACTTCAGGAACGTCTTGCCAAATTAGCAGGAGGTGTTGCAGTTCTTTATATAGGGGCTGCTTCAGAAGTTGAGATGAAGGAAAAGAAAGACCGTGTTAATGATTCCTTGCATGCAACCCGTGCAGCAATTGAAGAAGGTATTGTTCCTGGTGGCGGAGTTGCCTATATAAGGGCAATCAAAGCTTTGGATGGTCTTAAGGGTGATAATGAAGACCAGAACACAGGTATTGAGATTGTAAGACGTGCAATAGAGGAGCCTCTGCGTCAGATTGCAGTTAATGCCGGGGTAGAAGGAGCAGTAGTTGCACAGAATGTTAAAGCCGGTAAAGGTGATTACGGATACAATGCACAGACTAATAAATTTGAGAAACTCATGGCTGCAGGTGTTATTGATCCTGCAAAAGTAGCCCGCGTGGCTCTTGAAAATGCAGCATCTATTGCAGGAATGTTCCTTACAACAGAAGCTGTTATCGTTGAGGAAAAAGAAGAAAAACCGGTTATGCCACCTCAGGGAATGGGAGGCGGAATGCCGGGAATGATGTAGGAGGATTATAAATATTATTTTGTAGACAGGGGCGTTGCTTGCAACGCCCTATTTATTAATTATTATATTTGCAACAGTTTTACAACTGCCTATCCTGATGGATAATATCCGTAATTTCTGCATTATCGCCCACATAGACCACGGCAAAAGTACTTTGGCTGACCGCCTGCTTGAAAAGACAAAAACTATTACAGAAAGAGAATTCCAGGACCAGGTTCTTGATAATATGGATCTTGAACGTGAAAGAGGAATCACGATTAAAAGCCATGCTATTCAGATGGAATATCAGCCGGAAGGGAAGAAATACATTCTCAACCTGATTGATACACCAGGGCATGTGGATTTTTCATATGAAGTTTCACGATCAATTGCTGCATGTGAAGGAGCACTCCTGGTTATTGATGCAACTCAGGGAATACAGGCTCAGACCATTTCAAACCTTTATATGGCAATTGACCATGATCTGGTGATAATCCCTGTCCTCAACAAAATGGATATGTCAAGTGCAATGCCTGAAGAAGTCAAAGACCAGATAGTGGATCTTACAGGATGTAACAGGGAGGATATTATTGAGGCAAGCGGAAGGACGGGAATGGGAGTAGACCGGATACTTAACGATATAATTAAACTGATACCGCCTCCGAAAGGAGATCCCGAAGCGCCATTGCAGGCTCTAATATTTGATTCAATATTCAATTCCTTCAGAGGAATAATCGTATATTTCAAAATAGTAAACGGTATATTGAAAAGAGGAGACAGGGTAAAATTTGTAAGTACAGACCATGAATACAATGCAGAGGAGATCGGTGTGCTGAAATTGAAACCCGAGTCATGCGAAGTAATGAGAACCGGGGATGTAGGCTATATAATATCAGGTATCAAGATCTCATCTGAAGTAAAAGTGGGAGACACAATCACTCATGTAAAAAATCCTTGTGAAAAAGCAATTTCGGGATTCGAGGAAGTAAAACCAATGGTTTTTGCAGGAATATATCCGGTAGATGCAGATGATTATGAAGATCTAAGAAGTTCAATAGAAAAGTTACAGCTTAATGATGCTTCACTGTCATTTGTGCCGGAATCATCAGCTGCACTTGGATTTGGATTCAGATGCGGATTTCTCGGATTGCTGCATATGGAGATAGTACAGGAAAGACTCGACCGTGAATTCAATATGGATGTCATTACAACTGTCCCAAACGTATCTTACAGGGTAATGACAACAAAAGGTGAAGAGATAGATGTTCATAATCCTTCCGGCCTTCCTCCTGTGACAAATATTG
>CAZPMM010000059.1:0-8261 GCA_964587405.1 uncultured Rikenellaceae bacterium | reverse complement strand
AATAAAGTGAGCCCCTGTATTGATCCCGTACTTTGCTGTCATATTTACCGCATTTACTGCATCAGCATATGTATGAGCACGGTTCATCCTGCGAAGAGTTGCATCATAACATGTTTCTATCCCGTATTCGACAGAAACATAATTATTTTCTGCCAGCTCTTTCAGATAAGCAAGTTTTTCTTCATCGATACAATCAGGCCTTGTTCCGATGATAATACCTGCTACTCCCGGGTATTTTAATGCTTCTTCATATAGTTCCCTCAATCTTTCCAGTGGAGCATAGGTATTTGAATATGACTGAAAATATACAAGATATAAAGAAGCTCTCCTGTACCTTTTTTTATGAAAAGAGATCCCTTCTGCAATCTGGGCACTAACTGATTTTTCCGGTTTACAGTAAGATGGGCTGAATGCACTATTCATACAATAAATGCATCCGCCGGTACTCTTTGTACCATCCCGGTTGGGACATGTAAAACCGGCATTTACCGAGACTTTCTGAACTCTTTCTCCAAATAAATTCCTGAAATAATCAGAATAAGCATTGAATCTGCGTTTATTTCCTCTGGAATAATTATTTCCAGGTATTATTATATCTGTCATGATACTGTAACGATCTTATTTATATCGACATACCACAGATATAATTCAACTATGTTGTAACCCATGTGAGATAGCAGCCTGCCGTATTCCAGGGCTTGTTCAGAATAATGCCTGTGTTCCTTTCCTGATTTATAATCTATTACGATTGCCCTGTCATCCTTTATTATTACTCTGTCCGGACGACGAGTACCACCGGATGAAGTTAGTATTTCCGATTCTCTCATTATTCTGAGACCCGGAGAAAACCAGTCGCGGTACTCTACAGATTTTAACAGTGCATTAAGCTTTTCTTCAAGTGAGTGATAGTCCGTTTCAGTTATTTTACCTTCATTGATAAGCTTGTTTAAAGCATCCGGAACATCAGCAATAGTATTTATTCCTTCAAAAGCTTCATGTATTAGATTACCGTAATCGATTTTACACAATTTATCCTTGCCTGAAGATGTTAAATAATTTATTCCATGAAGCCTCAGCCTGAGGGATTCAGGTTTGTTATTCACCCTGTAAGCATCTGCTTTTATTGTCTCGTTGCTCTCCTTAATATCTGGTGTGCCGGGAATTTCACCATATTCAAATACTTCTCCCTCCATATCATAGTATTTTTTCAGGATAAGCCCCCTGCTGCCTGCCGGATTATAATCAGAACCCAGGGCATTTTTCAAAACAGATGAAACAGTAACTGAATTACCTGAAGTTTGGGGAATAAACCCGTATATTGCATCTATTGCCCTTGTCATAGCAACATAAAGCAGATTTATATTATCAATAAAGGAAAAATACTTTTCCATGAAGTAATCCTTTTCAAAATGAGTTTCCGTAAGAGCTTTGACATATTTTACCGGGACTATTTCAATCTCATCAAAGGGTGATACTTCCGGTCTGATCCATAAAACCGGTTGCTTCCCTGCTGCATGGTCAAGATTCCATGAAAGAAAAGGAAGTATCACTACTTTGAACTCAAGTCCTTTCGCCTTATGGATTGTCAAGACCCTTGCACTGTTCTGATTTGCCGGAAGAGATATCGATTTCCTGCTGCCTCTTGTTTCCCACCATTCAAGAAATGTATCACAATCAGAATTCCTGTTAAGGGTGAAATTCAGAACCTCATCCTGGAATGTTTCCAGATAAGGCACATTTTCAGAGAATTCACCAAGTCCGAAAAATGAGATAATGTTTTCAGTAATCTCGAACAAAGGTCTGTTCCTTATTTTTTCAAGAAACTGATTATATCCTCCGGGAAACATGCCATGCGTTCCCTCTGCTAATGATTCATTATAAAGATTAACTACAACTGAGTTATCCGCTTTATTCAGTAAAGTGTAGAATCTGAGCATTTCAGCATGGCTTATCATATCTTCCGGATCGCAGAGAACTTTAAGAACTGCTATAATAAATGTTACGGCATATGAAGATGATAATGCCAAAGAATCATCCGACACAATATTATAATTGTATTTTATCTGTTTTTCAGAGGAGCAGCCATTGCTGTAATCTATCATTTTCCGGACAACAGATTCTCCTTCCCTTCCCTCTCTTACAATTATCCCTATATCAGATGCCTGGTAACCATGATCCTGTATCGTTTCTATAATCCCGGGAATTTTTTCAAGCACATTCTGTTTCCAGACATTCCTTGATTTTTTCTTTCCGGAATTTTTTGAATCCATACCTGAAAGATCTGTTCCTTCAACGAATTCAAGTCTTATATAACCGCCTTCCTTCTTGCCCGGATCAGACTGTATGGCCCCGTCATAGAGGTTTTTGAAATCCGAATTAAAACCTTCATTCGTGAAGTACCTGTCGGTCTGTTCAGGTATAACCGTAAAAAGGGTATTATTAAATCTTATTATACCTGACCTGCTTCTCCAGTTATAATCCAGCATCTTTCTGAAAATCCTTTCATTATCAACTTTGTTATTCTGAAGATCTGCAAGTATTCTCCAGTCACTGTTTCGCCATCTGTAGATAGACTGTTTTATATCGCCTACAATGAGATTATCACATCCCCTTCCCATACTTTCTAAAATAAGGGGATGGAAGTTTTTCCACTGAAGAAATGATGTGTCCTGAAATTCATCTATCATATAATTCTCATAGGCATTTCCCGTTTTTTCGTATATGAAAGGTGCCTGATCACCATTTGTTATGAGGCTTAACATCTCGCCGGAATCTGAAATAAGAAAACTGTTTTCGTCTGATGCAACATTACGTACCTGAATAAGAACATCAGAAAGTATTCCGAGAGTATAAATATTCGCAGAAACAGCTAAGGCGGTATGATAAACAGAGAAGTTTTTCTCACAGAAAGTAATAGCTTCAGTCAGTGTTTCGTGTAATCCTCCGTTTATTGCATTAATGAGTTGTGGAGAGGGATCTTTGGCCGACCATCTGGGATTATCTCCAAGTACCAGTTTCACATTATTATTTGGCAGTACCACCTTTCCCTCCGATAATGACCTGATGAATCCCGGAATTCCTCTGCTTTTCTGATAGAACATATTATCACTGAGATCAAAACGTGAATAGTAATCCTGAAGCTCATTTCCAAGCTTCCTGGTCTTCTCTTCAATTTTTGATAAAATGCTCTTTATCTTCTGAATATAGTCACGCAGAAATGTTTTATCCTTAAATTTTTCTTTTTCATTTTCAGGAAGTGTTTTAAACTTTTCCCTGAATAGTTCTTCAGCCAGTTTAGTTATCTCTACTTTGAGATTCCATGATTTTTCTGATTCAAGATTTCTCAGCACATATTCAGTCAGCCACTCTTTAAGTTCAATATCTTCGGCTGAAGAAGCTATCATTTTATCTATCGCGAGGGATAGAATTATACTATGATCGAGTTCAACATTAAATCCGTAGTGTAAACCTGTTTCCCTTGCAAAAGAACGGATTACTTTCTGAAAAAAGGTATCGATTGTAGAAATTGAAAACCGGGAAAAATCATGCAGGACTGAAAAGAGTAATTCGGTTGCTTCATTCCTTATTTCTTCCTCATTTCTGCCTGTATCCTTTATCAGATGATTGAGATACTCCGAGTTTTGTCCGTTTGCAAGACGGTAAAGCTGGTCGAGTATCCTGTTTTTCATTTCAGCCGTTGCTTTGTTAGTAAACGTCACAGCAAGTATCTTACGGTAATTGTATCGTGACCTGAAAAGCCTGGTTAAGTAGATCCTGGTAAGCTGAAATGTCTTTCCCGATCCTGCTGAAGCGCTGTAGATGGTCAGTGTTCCGGAATTCATGAAATAAAGGTAAGGAATTTATGATGACTGAACATCAGGGATCAGAATTAAATAACATTACAGTTTTATGGCCATACAATGTAATGGCTTTGCCTTGTTAAAGCGTTAAAGGCCATTCGACTTTTTATTATCTTCGTTTTGTGAAAAAAAGAGTCGTAATAGGATTATCGGGAGGTGTTGATTCCAGCGTAGCGGCATGGATCCTGAAAGAACAGGGATATGATGTAATCGGCCTCTTCATGAGGAACTGGCACGATACAACAGGATTACTGCAAAGCAACTGCCATTGGGAAGATGATCTGATGTTTGCGGAGATGGTGGCAAAAAAAACCGGGATTCCTTTCCATATGACAGATCTCTCCGAGTCTTACAGGAAAAAGGTTGTTGATTACATGTTTGCAGAGTATGAGAAAGGAAGGACTCCCAATCCTGATGTGCTGTGCAACAGGGAAATTAAATTCGATTCGTCTGCTGAAGAAGCAAAGAAGATTGGCGCCGATCTGATTGCTACAGGACACTATTGCAGAAAGGAGGAGATCCGTCCAGAGGGAAGTATTATATACAGGCTCCTGGCAGGAAAGGATGAAAACAAAGACCAGAGTTATTTCTTATGTCAGGTAAATCAGGAACAGCTAGCAGAAGCCTTATTTCCTGTAGGAAACCTTACAAAACAGGAAGTCAGAGAATTGGCCGGAAAGTTAAGTTTACCCACAGCAAGACGTAAAGACTCACAGGGTATATGTTTTATCGGCAAAGTTCACCTTCCGGTTTTTCTGCAGCAAAAACTGAAGGCAAATAAAGGACCGGTTGTTGAAATTGAAAATACGGGTGATATTTCATCATGGCATAAAGGTGTTCCCGATGATAAGATTTCCGATGATGATCTAAAAAAAATGTCCTCGCCTTACCAGCTTGGAGATCTTTCTGGAAAGATCATAGGTAGTCATAATGGCGCTTATTTCTTCACAGTAGGTCAGAGAAAAGGCATTAACATAGGAGGTTACAGTGAACCTCTGTTTGTTATAGGAAACGATATTGAAAAAAATATACTTTTTGTAGGTGAAGGACAGTCACATCCCGGGCTATACAGGAAAGGGCTCTACATTAAGGCTGAAGAGATTCACTGGATCAGAACTGATCTTACAATGATAAACGGAGATAGCCGCGATTATATGGTAAGAATACGTTACCGCCAACCCCTTCAGCAAGCAAGGCTGTTCCGGAGAAAAGACGGGATGTATGTAATTTTCAACAAACTGCAGAGAGGAATAGCCCCGGGTCAGTTCGCTGTATGGTATGATGGTGATGAGGTGATTGGTTCGGGTGTGATTGATAAATAGGCGAAAGGCAAAGCACTGATAAATCTCATGAAAGCCTGCTCTTATAATCCTCATAACCAAATTCCCTTATCAGCCTGAACTTCCCATCCATTGTCCAGATACCAATTGACGGGTGATGCACACCATTGAAGGTCGTGGTCTTGACCATTGTATAATGTATCATATCCAGAAAGACTATTCTGTCACCAGTCTTCAACTCCTTTTCAAATGACCAGTCGCCCATAAAATCGCCTGACAGGCAGGAGTTCCCTCCCATCCTGTATGTGGGCTTACCAGGAACCGGATCTGTGGCATTCAGTATCTTTGGTTTATATGGCATCTCAAGGCAATCAGGCATATGCGCTGTAAAAGACACATCCAAAATGGCAGTTGTTATTCCCTGGTTTTTAACAATATCTTCTACTGTAGCTACCAGTTCGCCTGTTTCCCAGGCAAATGCACTCCCTGGTTCGAGTATCACATGAAGCCCTGTTCTTTTCCTGAAATCCTTTAACAAGTCAATAAGATGTTCCGCATTATAGTTTTTACCTGTTATCAGATGACCTCCTCCCATGTTGATCCATCTGACACGATCAAAAAATCTCCCGAATTTACTTTCAACAATTTTCAGAAGCTTTTCCAACGCATAGGAATCTGATTCAAACAATACATGGAAATGTAATCCTTCAATTCCTTCAGGAAAATCTGCTGCAAGCTCACCAACAGTCATTCCCAGCCGGGATCCAGGTGAAGACGGATTATACAGGCTGTAACTGATTTCGGAAAATTCAGGATTTATACGAAGACCTGGAGAAATAGAAGATGGATTTCTCTTTAACATGTCATAATATTTCCTGTACTGTTGAACAGAATTAAAAGTAATATGAGAGCTGTATTTTAATATTGAGGGGAATTCTTCTTCTTTAAAAACGGGAGAATAGGTATGAGCTGGTGATCCTATCTCCTCAAAGCAGAGTCTGGCTTCACAAACAGAACTTGCAGCTGCTCCGGAAACATATTCTTTCAGAATATCGAATACCCCCCACATCGCAAATCCCTTAAATGCTAATATTATCTCCGCTTCTGAACAGTCTGCCACATATTTTATCAGCGACAAGTTTCTGCGAAACCGTCCTTCATCGATGATGAAGCAAGGAGAAGGTAATATTTCGTAATTGATTTGCACTGTGTTATGTCATTACCACATTATGGTTTGTTAGTAAAACCACCATGTTGCAATGTTTTATAAAGCCTCTATTCCTATAATTCGAGATCTACGTCGTGAAGTTCCACCCAGGGTAATCCAAGCTGATTAAGCTGCTCCATAAAAGGATCAGGATCGAATTCCTCAACATTGAACACACCTGCTCTTTTCCATAGACCATTAAGGAACATCATTGTCCCTATTGTTGCCGGCACTCCTGTTGTATAGCTTACTGCCTGAGTTCCGGTTTCTTTATATGCGGCTTCATGGCTGCAGTTATTGTAAATATAGTATGTCTTTTCCTTTCCGTTCTTAATGCCGCGGATACGGCAGCCTATCGATGTCCAGCCTTTATAGTTCTCTCCAAGATTACCCGGATCAGGCAATACTGCTTTAAGAAAACGTATAGGAATGATCTCTCTGCCATCAAACATGACCGGTTCAATTCCGGCCATTCCAATATTCTGTATCACTCTCAGGTGAGTAAGATACTCCTGCCCGAATGTCATCCAGAATCTGGCTCTTTTAAGTGTTGGGAAGTTTTTAACAAGCGATTCAAGTTCCTCATGGTATATGAGATATGATTCCTTAGGTCCTATACCGGGATAGTTCAGAGTTTTATGAATTTCATGTGGTTTTGTATAAATCCATTTTCCGTTTTCCCAGTACTTCCCTTTCTGAGTAACCTCTCTGATATTGATCTCAGGATTGAAATTAGTGGCAAAAGGTTTGCCATGGTCACCTGCATTGCAATCGACAATATCAAGATAATGGATTTCGTCAAAATGATGTTTCGCAGCAAATGCAGTAAATACCGATGTTACACCCGGATCAAAACCGCATCCAAGTATTGCTGTCAGACCGGCATTCCTGAATCTGTCATCATAAGCCCACTGCCAACTATATTCGAATCTGGCTTCATCCAATGGTTCATAATTAGCAGTATCCAAATAAGAAACACCTGTCTTGAGACATGCATCCATAATGTTAAGGTCCTGATACGGCAATGCAACATTCACAACTATATCAGGCTTAAATGAATTGATAAGTTTTACCAGTTCAGGCACATTGTCGGCATCAATAGCAGCTGTCTTGACACGATCACTGCCAACGCGTTCTGCAATGACATCACACTTTGATTTAGTACGGCTCGCTAGTAATATTTCTTTAAAAACCGCAGGAAG
Organism: uncultured Rikenellaceae bacterium; assembly: GCA_964587405.1. Lineage (GTDB taxonomy): Bacteria > Bacteroidota > Bacteroidia > Bacteroidales > VadinHA17 > LD21. Next base: position 712 of record CAZPMM010000059.1, on the reverse strand, counting down.
AGAAGCCATTTTATGGATCACTACCGTACCAACTCCTCCTGCTCCAATAACTAAAACTTTACCCATAGCATATATTGTTTTATTTTAATATCCTACAACAGGCTCTTATCAGATCTGTCATGTGTGTTCAAGCATTTTCAAATATAAGATTTAAAATTTACCATACAGCATAAATTTGTCAGTTAAGACAAATGATATTGTTTTTACACAAAAAAAGCAGGTTAATATTATATCTGATTATCTTTATCTGCCAATTTCAGATTCGGACATGAAACTTATCCAACCATTGGTAATTATCAGAATATTAAGCACAATTCTCTTCGTTGAGACTTTTGTATTTCTGCTTTGTATTCCTGTAACACTGCTTTATTCTGAATCAATACTACCTTTTGTCTGGTCGGCACTTATAACTCTTTCAATTTCAATGCTGCTTTTCTATATTTCAAGAATTGCCCCTGTCAGAAAGATCAGCCTCAGGGAAGGATTTTTATCTGTTGCATTATCGTGGCTGGTATTTTCTTTATTTGGTACCCTTCCCTTTATTTTCAGTCAAACAATCCCAGGATTTGCAGATGCCTTATTTGAATCCACTTCCGGCATCACCACCACCGGATCAACCGTTATAGTAAACGTTGAAGTTTTACCATATTCAATTAATTTTTACAGGTGTCTTACACACTGGATAGGTGGCCTGGGGATAATATTGCTGGTC
>CAZPMM010000058.1:0-8271 GCA_964587405.1 uncultured Rikenellaceae bacterium | reverse complement strand
TTAACTATTGCAAAAGCTTCTGGTACACATTCATCAAGAATAATCTCAAGCTTTTCAGTAATTTGCTTTTCTATTTTATCAATCTCGTTATATAATGCTTCTTTCTTATAAACATCTCCTTCTTTGTCTGCCTGATCCCTGAGTTTCACAATTTCAGCTTCGTCTTCACTTATATATTCAGTTATCCGGTTTTTTATTTCCAGGGTTTTATCACGTAGCTGGTCATTAGAAAGACCCTGAAGTTTTTCAAATTCAATACGTACCTTTTCCACATAAGGGTTTATCTCCTTAAGATCTCTCTCATATTTATTCCCCAGGAACAGTCCTAGAATTTTATTAACAATGCTCATTTTTAATAATCTTACAGATTTTTAAACCACCCCGCAAAATTAATCTATTTTTTCCGATAATGAATTTGAATTTCCCAGGTAAGATTATCTGATAAGGATGTATTTAAACACGAAGTTCTGCCGGTCATTTTGAAGGAGAATGAAATAGAAACCTTCAGGGTACGATGATATATCTATATTTATGGTTTCGCCACCAGCTGTACTTTTTTTAATAAGGCACTTACCGGTAGAATTATAAAGGGAAAAAACTGAGGGTTCAATCACCATTTCTTCATTCTTTCTGATCGTAATAATTCCGTTACCCGGATTAGGATAAATAACAGGTTCATCATAAACAATATTTTCCACATTATCGATCAGAGGACCTGCATGCAGGTCTTCAATAACCCATCCCCAGCCATTTGCATAAGGATCCGAAAAGAGTCTGAACCTTATGACCAGAGTATCGCCTGCCCTGATTCTGGCAGATGGTTTAAGAAAGATCGTATGCCTGACAAGCATGGATTCATCTCCTTTGAATAATGAATTATTTCCTGTGATCGAGCTGTTATAAGCATTTTCCCATGCTTTCTGGTATCTGCAGTCATAACCGTCAGTCAGCGGGAACCATGATTTGCCATAATTGACAGATCCTTCAACAATCACGTAATCATAGAATTCCTGAGAGCCAAACACCGAACCTGCCTCTCCCGCTTCAACAAGAACAATTTCATTATAACTGATTAACATACCGCCCGGATCAAACCTGAAAGGCGTTCTGAGTACAGCAGTATAACCAATGCTGTCTCCGGTCTCTTCAGGACTCTCATAAGGATGCTTTGTATGAAGACCATAATTAGAGAAGTCTTCCGGGGCAGCTATTACAAAGCCATTATTAAAGAAATCATCTTCAGCATCTGTAAAATCTGTGGAATAGCTGTCCACCGGTTTATTGATGCGCTCAAAATTTATATAATAGAAACCGGAAGAAGGGATAGTCTTCCTGTTGGCTGAAGCAGCCTTGTCCAATGCAATTATCCTGTATCCAATTGAGTCAGTATTTGTTATTGATAATTCTTTTATATTGAGGGAATTTCCGTAGCTGTCTTTTCCTTCATTCTTCAGGCCGAGATAATTCACTGTGTTCTGATTGACTTTATATTCAACATATACGGTATCTATACCAAGGTTATCTTTTGCTTCAGCCTTAAAACTAATTGTATCAACAAGCTCAAAATAGTAATCTGCCGGAGTATGCGTTATCACAGGTTTGACAGTGTCGGTACCGATATAGACCGAATGCCTGAATTCCTTTATGAAGGATGGTGAACGATATATTCGCCTGAAATCATCTTCAACATAAATATAGTATTCGAGTTCAGTCTCATATTTATTGACCGGTATTGTTGCCGAGAAGTTATCATCATCAGAGGGTGAGATCATGATTAATGTATCACTTGTTTCAAAAGCATCTGTTGACCATACAAGTCCCACTTTATCCCTGAAATAAGTAGTATCAGATATTATTTCTGCCCTTATATTAATTCCAGTAAGATGGTCTTCGGTATCCCGGGGGACTTCATGACTTATCCTGGTATTTATCCATCCCAGGTCTCCCAGTATTGCCATAGAATATATTCCCGGATCATGTATAGCTTCTCCCCTGTTAATGAAGGGAGTCATGAGTTGGTTTTCCTTCAGGGTTGTAGTTTCATCGAGATGTGAAATGCTTGATCCCGGGTCGAATGTCGATGGCACATAGAGTCTTGCCCTGTTTCCTGAAGTGTACTCTGATAAAAGCGGACCATTGAACCATAGTTGTCCGCCAGTAAGTTCGTTTTTAAGGGAAGCAGATGGATTATCGAAAAATGCTGTATCGGTTAGCTTTCTTCCCTGAATATCTTCTACAAAAGTATCATAAATAAGAGGCACTGAACCTGCTCCATAATAGCCAACGGATCCATCCACATTCATACTGTCAAAAAAACCCAGTCCGTGTATAAGTTCATGAATTACAACAGTCACCAGGTCATAGCTAAGGACAGGTGTTTTTCCGTCAGTTCGCATATACCAGTTAACAGAACTGTTCACAACCAGTTTTATATCACCTTCAAGATCGAAATTAAGACTCTTTCCGGTTATTTTTTCTGCAAGTGCAGCCGGATAAAAAGCGTAGGGTAGCAATGCGTCAATCTCCCAGCCGGGTACATATCCTGTTGTAGATGAATTTGCCAGCACACCCTGGGATGTTATATTTTGCCAGGTTGCCAGCACAGTAATCCTTGCATCATCAGGAAGCAAAGATTCAAGAATTGATGCGGCATATTCCATTGCCACTATTGCTTCCGGCGGAAATCCTGTGTAATATATTGTTAATGATGCTCCTCCTTTCACACCGCATTTTATAAAAAATTCATCCGGAGGAGGAATGTAAATTTTGTTAACCTTATCACCGGCATAACAAACACCGGTGATAAGGCGATTTTTTATCAGCTTTTGGGCTTCAAGCCCCTGTACAGATAACAATAAAAAGAATGAAACAAATACTGTTAAGGCCTTTCTCATAAGGCTTTTTAATCCTCTGATCCTCTGAGTTTCATTATATCCCTGTCCATCTGGTACAATATGTTCTTACCTCCGAGTTTGAGTTTATCGACGATAACCTGTACAGAAGACTCTTCTTCAACCTGTTCAGCAACAAACCACTGCAGGAAATTATTAGTACTGAAATCTTTTTCTGCCTGAGTCAGCTCAACTATCTCATAAATACTTGCACTGATAAACTGCTCATGCTTCAGAACCTCATCGAACAATTCAACAAGATCTTTGAAATCTGAAGGTGGCTTTTTAAAGGCTGGTATAACGGCTTTTCCACCTCGCCCGTTAATATATTTAATAAACTTGAGCATATGCTCCTTTTCTTCTTCTGCCTGGGCATATAACCAGTCAGCAACACCTGCCATACCTTTTGTTTCAGCCCAGCATGCCATTGCAAGATAAAGGTTTGATGAGTATCCTTCTCTTTCTACCTGCCTGTTGCAGAGATCTTCTACTTTTTTCTTTAACATATTACTATTTTTTAAAAGGTTTTAACAAATAACATATATTTCACGGGTATTGTTCAGTACCCTATTATAAAAAATCAAGGTTGAAAGTTTTTTTAAAGTCTTTCATTATGGGGTATTTGGATTGCATATAATTATATTTCTGTTCATCTGTATAAAGCACATCACCTGAATCAGAAAGTTCAACTGCAGTCTGAATATCTATATCCTTTTCAATGAATCTTGATTTTAACCAGTTCAACAATTTCTGCCTGTAGTAAGTGATAAAAATGTCCTTCTGGGTTGCATTGGAAAAAAGTATACTTATGTTATGGTCATCATCAAGCCGGGTCTTTATAGTATTGAACATGCTTATTATTCTCGGCCCCTCACCTTTAATGCTTTCCTGGAATTCTTTCCAGACAGTTGCAAACGTATCTTCATTTAATTCCAGTCTGCTCAATCCGGGATCTGAAGTGACCTGAATAATATCAGTTGACATGGTTTCAGCAGGCTTTTCGGTATCCGAAATTACATCCCTGATGGAAAAAGTTCTGGGAGGCTTTTCTACTGCACTTAAATAAGGGGGATTTGGAATGTTATTTTTCTCATGGCTTAACAGAGGCTTTGCCTCATCCTGACGAATTATCTCCGACTTTGAGGGAAGCGGTATTTCAACTTCTTTTCTGACTTCAGCTTTATTTACCTGCTTTTTTTTTTCAGCTTCACCCCCAACAAATTCTTCCATCAAACGGCAAAGGCGTATAAGGAACAGTTCGACATGTAAACGGGAATTCTTGCTGTTCCTGTAATTGATATCACAATAGCTGCCGGCATCCAGAGCTTTGTACAGGAAGCTGACCGGACATTCGGAAGTTTGCTGAATAAATCTTTGCTTTACTGTCGATGTGGTCTCTAAAAGCTTAAGTGTTACCTCATCCTTACTTACCAGAAGATCACGCAAATGACTGTTAAGCCCTGTCACAAAATTATAAGCGTCAAACCCTTTTGACAAGATCTCATTGAACGTCAGAAGAACAGATGAAATATCACCTTTTACCACAGCATCAACAGTCTTAAAATAGTATTCGTAATCAAGAATATTAAGATTCTCAATGACATCCCTGTATGTGATATTTTTTCCGCCCAGGCTTACTATCTGGTCAAAGATAGACAAGGCATCCCTTAAAGCACCATCAGCTTTTTGTGCAATAATATGAAGTGCCTCCTCCTCTGTCTTTATAGACTCCTGCTCAGCAACATATGCCATCCTCTTTATTATATCTTCAACCTTTATCCTGTTAAAATCAAATATTTGGCACCTCGAAAGGATTGTCGGGATAATCTTATGCTTCTCAGTGGTTGCAAGAATGAATATTGCGTGTTCCGGGGGTTCTTCAAGAGTTTTGAGAAAAGCATTGAATGCAGCGGAAGAAAGCATATGCACTTCATCAATTATATATATGCTATACTTTCCTATCTGTGGTGGTATCCTTACCTGTTCATTAAGGCTCCTGATATCTTCAACCTTATTGTTGGATGCAGCATCCAGTTCATGGATATTAAAGGATCTGAGAGTATTAAATGATTTACATGATTCGCATTCATTGCATGCCTCTCCATTCTCTTTCAGACTGAAACAGTTTATTGTTTTTGCCAGAATCCTGGCACAGGTAGTTTTACCTACTCCTCTTGGTCCGCAAAAAAGATATGCATGTGCCAGTAATTTGTTCTTTATGGCACTCTTCAGAGTATTGGTTATAGTATCCTGACCTACAACCATATCAAAGGTTGCTGGACGGTATTTTCTTGCTGAAACGATAAAGTTTTCCATAAAAGGGAATCCTTTTTGCGGATTTACAGTACTACAAAGATAATTAAAAAGGTATGCTTTGAGATACCCTGTCAAGATTTATCAGTTTACAGGAAACACTATTGTTTTTTATTTACTGCGCCTATATATATATCCCCTTATAATCTGGAAATAAAAAATAATAACATCTGATTTGAGATTACTTTGACATTGTATTGTTTGCAGGTTAATTTTAGGTATATTAGTTTTTTAAAAAGAAAAATATTGTATTTTTGCAACCCTAATTCATTAAAATTTAAATAAAACTACAGATTAAATTATGTTAAACCATTACGAAACCGTTTTCATTGCAACTCCCGTTTTGTCTGAGAACCAGATGAAGGAAGCGGTACAGAAATTCAAGAAAGTCATCACTGATAATGAAGGCAAGATCATTCATGAAGAGAACTGGGGCCTTAAAAAACTGGCTTATCCTATTCAGAAGAAATCGACTGGCTTCTATTATCTCCTTGAATTCACAGGTCCGGGCAGTATTGTTGAAAAGCTCGAAGTCCAATACAGAAGAGATGAGAGGATAATCAGGTTCCTCACCTTCAGAATGGACAAATTTGCAGTAGAATATGCAGAGAAAAAAAGAAAACAGAAAGAATCAGCTAAAATAAAGGAGGAATAAGGAATGGCACAGAATGAATCAGAAATCAGGTATTTAACTCCCCCGACTGTTGAAGTTAAAAAGAAGAAGTATTGTCGCTTCAAAAAGAATAAGATAAAGTATATTGATTATAAGGATCCCGAATTCCTTAAGAAGTTTCTTAACGATCAGGGCAAGATACTTCCCAGAAGACTGACGGGTACATCTCTCAAATATCAGAGAAAAGTTGCACAAGCAGTAAAAAGAGCCCGCCATATTGCTTTGCTTCCATATGTAACTGATCTTTTAAAATAAGGAGGTGTTGATATGGAAATAATATTATTGCATGATGTAAAGAAACTGGGACAAAAAGATGACCTTGTCCATGTAAAAGACGGCTATGCCAGAAATTATCTCATTCCCAAGGGGTTTGCTGTAGCAGCCACTGCTTCGGCAAAAAAAATGCATGCTGAAAATCTTAAGCAGAGAGCGCATAAAGAAGCAAAGATCAAAGCTGAAGCTGAAGAGCTGGCCACTAAAATGACAGATCTTAAACTGGTTGTTGGTGCAAAAACAAGTTCTTCAGGTAAGATATTCGGCTCGGTAAATACAATTCAGATAGCTGAAGCTCTGCGTGAAAAAGGATTTGATATTGACCGTAAATCAATATCACTTCCTGATGATCAGATTAAGGAAATTGGTAAATACAAAGCTTCTGTAAGACTTCACAGGGAAGTAAAAGTCGAAATTGATTTTGAAATTATTGCAGAATAAATTCCTGTGGAAGATCAAAATATTTAAGGCTGTTTCAGTTTAACTTTTTTAATGTCTGAAACAGTCTTTTTATATGCCATATCTCCGGAGTGACTTTATAGATTAGCTTTGAAATCTTCTAAAAACATCTTACAGCTATAGTCTCGATCTCTATCAGCGCTCCCTTCGGGAGCTCTTTCACGGCAAATGCAGACCTTGCAGGATAATCGTTAACATACTGTTGCCCGTAAACTTCATTCATTGCTTTGAAATCCGAAATATCACTCAGAAAACAAGTTGATTTGACAACGTCATCAAAACTGTATCCTGCAGCATCCAGTATCGCTTTAATATTCTTGAATACCTGCTTTGTCTGAGCCATGATATCTCCTTCCACAATCTTGCCGGTCAGGGGATCAATGCCGATCTGTCCTGACACATAAAGTGTTCCGTTTACTTCAACAGCCTGGCTGTAAGGTCCAATGGCTGCCGGTGCTTCCGATGTTTTAATTATTCTTTTCATAGTTATTAATTATTCAATTCATATTCAGGTTTTCAGGTTTTGCAATTCAAAAGCTCTTTACTTCCCCTTATAAAGTGCAAGTAGTGGTGAAGAAAGCCGAATTTTTTATTCCGTTAACCCGGCTCCGAAAACCAGAAACCGGATACCGCTTAATAATTATCATGATAATCTTTTCTCCTTTCATACTTAAGATCAGAAAGGATAGGAGCTTTTACCCTTATTGAAAATTCCCACATTTTCATAGTTCCATTGGGAATCCAGTTAAATGACATATCCCAGCAATGAAGATCCCTTGTGACCGCTATCTGGGTCATAGTTATCTCTTTTCTTTTAAAGTCATATCCGCTGTTAAAAGTTATATTCATCTTCTTTGTAAGGGAGAGATTCCCATTAACCATCAGTGTCTGAATAAGTTGAGATGAATTATACAACTTTGTATAATTAATACTGTAAGCAACATTCATTGTCCACGGGACATCGAATTCCATATATCCGTATTCGTCAAAAATAGCTGCAGCATGTGATTCACCCGGCCGGTCAGTCTCCTGACCGGGCGTATCTGACAATTCGCCACGTCCTCCCGCAGAAGGAGTCATTGCCGGCTTGCGCTTTGATTCATCTCTTTTGAGCAATTCATTGAGGCTGAAATCAAGACTCATCATCACATTTGTAAGACGAAGTGGTTTTTTTGTTTCATTATAATAAAACCTCCCGGTCTGACGTCCTTTACTGTCAAGAGCATAAAATGAAAAATTACCTCCTGCGGAAATATTTATGTTATGCAGTAATGAAGTCCGCATTACCATATTTACAGGGCTCCAGTTTAGTGAATCAGCAAAAACATTGTATGATGTGGTAATTCCAAAATTGTCGATCAATTTCATATTCTTTGGTTTACCAGTGGTATCATCGCGTTCAAACACTTTAGCTTCAAGTATATTTGTAAGACTAAATGAAACATTGCCGCTTTTTCTCGACAGGGAAGGTGTTCCGAACAGACCTCCTTCAAAAATGGAATATTCCTCCATTCTGCCAGTGGTATCAGATTGAACCTGCCTGTACATACTTGTGCTAAGGCCCTTAAGAAAAGGTATATAGCTGAAACTCACTGAGGGTTTCATCACATGCCGTATAGCCTGAATCCTCGAATCAGGATTTATGAATTGAAACAATCCAAA
>CAZPMM010000057.1:0-8392 GCA_964587405.1 uncultured Rikenellaceae bacterium | reverse complement strand
TTTGTCGCGTATTGACCTTGATGAAATGTCATATTCACTTCGTTACCAGGCTAATATTGAAACATCACAGCAGCGTAAGAACGAAGCTTTGAAACGTCTTCAGGTAGTTGAAGCTTTCAGGGATTCCAAGAATGTAAATAAACCCGAGTGGATGATCATTAAGGTTGTACCTGTCATTCCTCCTGAACTGAGACCTCTTGTACCGCTGGATGGAGGTCGGTTTGCAACAAGCGACCTTAATGATCTTTACAGAAGGGTCATTATAAGAAATAACAGATTAAAGAGACTTATTGAAATAAAAGCTCCCGAGGTTATTCTCCGTAATGAGAAAAGGATGCTTCAGGAAGCTGTCGATTCACTGTTTGATAATTCAAGAAAAGCAAATGCTGTTAAGACAGATGCGAACAGACCTCTTAAATCATTAAGTGACAGTTTGAAAGGCAAACAGGGAAGATTCCGTCAGAATCTGCTTGGAAAAAGGGTCGATTATTCAGCCCGTTCGGTCATAGTTGTGGGGCCTGAACTTAATCTTCATGAATGCGGATTACCGAAGGATATGGCTGCAGAACTTTATAAGCCTTTCATTATCCGGAAGCTTATTGAACGGGGAATTGTAAAAACAGTAAAATCAGCCAAGAAGATAGTTGACAGGAAAGATCCTGTTGTATGGGATATACTCGAGAATGTTCTCAAAGGACATCCGGTGTTACTGAACCGTGCACCTACACTTCACAGGCTAGGTATTCAGGCTTTCCAGCCAAAACTTATTGAAGGAAAGGCAATTCAACTTCATCCTCTTGTTTGTACTGCATTCAATGCCGACTTTGACGGTGACCAGATGGCTGTTCATCTTCCGCTTGGAAACAATGCAATACTTGAAGCCCAGATGCTGATGCTGGCTTCACATAATATCTTAAATCCTGCTAATGGTGCACCTATTACAGTACCTTCACAGGATATGGTACTTGGCCTTTATTACATGACCAAAGGAAAAAAGAGTACTGACAACGAAAAAGTCCTGGGAGAAGGACTTACATTTTATTCACCCGAAGAGGTAAATATTGCATATAATGAGAATAAGGTTGACCTTCATGCAATTATAAAGGTTAAAGTTAAGGACCGTATCAATGGAGAACTCGTCAATCATATAATTGAAACCACCGTCGGAAGAGTTATTTTCAATCAGTATGTGCCAAATGAGGTTGGATTCATAAATGAGTTACTTACAAAGAAATCGCTCAGAGATATTATCGGCAAGGTTCTTAAGTTGTCAGGGATGGCTAAAACAGCCGATTTTCTTGATGCGATCAAAAATCTTGGATTCTATTCTGCATTCAGGGGAGGACTTTCTTTCAACCTCGACGATGTGATAATTCCTGAGGAAAAAATAAAATTCGTTGCCGAAGGATATGATCAGGTGGATGAAGTTCTCAATAACTACAGTATGGGTTTTATAACCAATAATGAACGTTATAATCAGATAATTGATATCTGGACACATGTAAACGCCAAGCTGACACAGTCTTTGATGAAGCAGCTTTCAAATGACAAGCAGGGGTTTAATTCGGTTTATATGATGCTTGATTCGGGCGCCAGGGGTTCAAAAGAACAGATACGTCAGCTCTCGGGTATGAGAGGATTGATGGCAAAACCTCAGAAGTCAGGTGCTTCAGGATCTGAGATCATTGAAAATCCGATCCTGTCTAACTTCAAGGAAGGACTTTCGGTACTCGAATACTTTATTTCTACTCATGGAGCCCGTAAAGGTCTTGCCGATACGGCTCTTAAGACAGCTGATGCCGGTTATCTGACACGCCGTCTTGTTGATGTGTCTCAGGATGTAATAATAAATGAAGAAGACTGTGGAACATTGAGGGGACTGGTTGCCACTGCCATCAAGAAAAATGAGGAAGTGGTTGAATCACTTTACGAAAGAATACTTGGCCGGACAACGGTACATGATGTCTTTCATCCTCTTACCGGAGAACTGATCGTTGAAGCAGGACAGGAACTTACGGAAGAACTTGCTACATGGATTGAAGATTCTCCTATTGAACAGGTTGAAATACGTTCAGTGCTCACCTGCGAATCAAAGAAAGGAGTATGTGCGAAATGTTACGGACGTAATCTGGCAACAGGTCATATGGTTCAAAAGGGAGAAGCTGTAGGTGTAATAGCCGCCCAGAGTATCGGTGAACCGGGAACACAGCTTACACTCCGTACTTTCCACGTCGGAGGAACAGCTTCAAACATAACAACTGAACCAAGGCTTGTTGCAAGATATTCCGGTATCGCTGAAATAGATGAATTAAGATCAGTGCCAAGGAAAGACCCTGAGAAAGGTACAATAGTAGATATAGTGATCGGACGGCTTGCAGAACTGAGGATCATTGATAAAAAGACCGGTATTGCTCTTACAACCCATACAATCCCTTACGGTTCGAAATTGTATATTAAACCGGGACAGGAAGTAGAAAAGGGTAAACTGATATGTGAATGGGATCCGTTCAACGCGGTGATCATTTCTGAAATAAGCGGTAAAATAGCTTACGATTATCTAATTGAAGGTATTACTTACCGCGAGGAATCGGATGAGCAGACTGGCTTCAAGGAGAAGGTTATCATAGAGAGCAGGGACAAGACTAAGAACCCGGCTATCAAGTTACTTTCACCCAAAGGCGATGAACTAAGAATGTATAACCTGCCGGTAGGGTCCCACCTTGTAGCCGAAACAAACAGAACTGTGGAGGCTGGTGAGGTGCTTGCCAAGATACCACGTGCTGTAGGAAAATCCGGAGATATAACCGGAGGTCTTCCAAGGGTTACAGAACTTTTCGAGGCACGCAATCCTTCAAATCCGGCAATAGTATCAGAGATCGACGGTGAAGTGACATTCGGAAAGATTAAAAGAGGTAATAGGGAGATCAGTATCAGATCCAAAACCGATGAGATAAAGAAATACCTTGTACCGCTTTCAAAACAGATCCTTGTTCAGGAAAACGACTATGTCAGAGCTGGTATACCACTTTCGGACGGAGCAATAACTCCTGCCGATATTCTTGCCATTAAGGGACCGACAAAAGTACAGGAATATATTGTCAATGAGATACAGGAGGTCTACCGTCTTCAGGGCGTGAAGATCAATGACAAACACTTTGAGATCATCGTTCGTCAGATGATGCGCAAGGTTGAGATTGTTGATCCGGGAGATACAAAATTCCTTGAAAGGCAGATTGTTGATAAACTGGAATTCATGGATGAGAATGACTGGATCTATGGTAAGAAGGTGGTTCTGGATGCTGGTGATTCACAGACACTTCGTCCGGGAATGATAATTACAGCCCGTAAGCTGAGGGATGAAAACTCAATTCTCAAAAGGAAGGACCTTAAAATTGTTGATTCAAGAGATGCAGTTCCTGCGACTTCGAGTCAGGTACTTCAGGGTATTACCAGAGCTGCTCTTCAGACAAACAGCTTCTTCTCTGCTGCATCGTTCCAGGAAACCACAAAGGTACTTAACGAAGCTGCAATACTCGGGAAAGTCGACAAGCTTGAGGGTCTGAAAGAAAACGTTATCGTGGGACATTTAATTCCTGCAGGTACCGGACAAAGAGAGTATAACAGCATTATCGTCGGTTCTCTTGATGAATTTGAGAGCCTTTTGGGTGCAGATCAGGAATTGGGAATCGAATCAGAAGTTAATCAGTAAATGATATTACACTATGACAGAAAACAGGGATCCAAACCAGATAAGCATAGAGCTTAATGAAGAAGTTGCCCAGGGTATATACTCAAACCTTGCAGTTATAACACATTCACCTTCTGAATTTGTGGTAGATTTTGTAAGGATAATGCCGGGTATACCAAAAGCACAGGTTAAATCGAGAATAATCCTTACCCCCGAGCATGCAAAAAGACTTGTTACTGCCCTTCAGGATAATATCGCAAAATATGAATCCGTTCACGGATCAATAAAAGAAGCCAAGGGTTCAGGACCTGTCATGCCACTGAGCTTTGGAGGCCCTACTGCCCAGGCTTAATTCGCCAATAACTCACTTATTATGCCGTCAGAGCTTGTCTTTGACGGCTTTTTCTTTGTTTTGAATGAAATAAATCCTTACTTTGTATGTTTAAATTATATAATCTAAATAGTTAATTCTGAAATGAAACTGTATATTCTCCGGAAAATTTTGGTAATATTGATAATAATTCTGCCTGTTTTTTCTTGGACAGGGTGCAAAAAGCAGGCAAAATGTGGCTGCGACGGAGATGTCCTGCGCTCACTTAAGGATGAACTGATGGCACGCTCCCAGATTATTTACAGCCCAGACGGTTCTTCTGCTTATTTTATGATTTCACAAGGCTATTATTCTGAAACATATTATTTCTGTAATCCGGGAGAAATGTTCCCTAAATTCAAAGAGCTGGAAGGAGATGATCAGATTTATCTTTCAGGTGACCTGTACTGGGAATGTACTTATATGATGAACTCCGGTAACTCATCTTACTATTCCTATTATTATAAAGTCTATAATATTAATGTTACAGAGCTGAGAGGCAATCTCTATGGGAAAAAGTAAGAATTCTCATGATAAATACTAATATGGCCAATTTCAAAGAGGGACTTACAAAAATAAAAGCATTCATCTTTGATATTGATGGTGTATTGTCTCTTCAGACTATATCTTTAAATTCATTTGGTGTTCCCAACAGGACAGTGAACCTCAGGGATGGTTATGCCCTTCAGCTTGCTGTCAGGAAAGGCTATCATGTCGGAATAATATCGGGAAGCAATTCAAAAGATTATTTGAAAAGACTTAAAATGTTGGGGGTAAAAGATATTTATCTCAACAGCCATTCGAAAAAAGAACATTATAATCATTTCAGGCTTAAGTATAAACTTGATGACTCGGAGATACTCTTTATGGGAGATGATATCCCCGATTATCAGGTTATGAAACAGGTTGGAGTTCCTGCCTGCCCTTCCGATGCCGACAGTGAAATAAAACAGGTTGCAATGTATATTTCCGACAAAGCAGGTGGAATGGGATGTGTCAGGGATGTCATTGAACAGGTTATGAGGCTGCATAATAACTGGATGGATTCTGATGCTTTTACCTGGTAATATGAGGTATATTCTCAAACTCATAAGATGGAAGAATCTGCTTATAGTGATCTTTACCATGGTATTGATGAGGTATGCTATTGTTGAGACGCTTATCAACAGAATAGATGTTATCCTGCTGAACGGGGAAGAGGTACAGATGGCATTGAAGCTTCCGTGGTATGATTTCGTGATGCTTGTACTGGCAATAATCTGTATTGCTGCAGGAGGATATGTTATAAATGATTATTTTGATATCAGGACTGATCTAATAAACCGTGGAGAGGTTATTGTTGGAACCAGAATACCCCGTAGGAAAGCCATGTTATGGCATTCACTTCTTAATATCATCGGTGTTGCTGCAGGGTTTTATGTTTCAGCAAGGGCAGGATATTTCTGGTTTGGAACAATATTCCTCCTTATATCGGGTCTTCTGTATTTTTATTCAGCAAGTTACAAACGTCAGTTTCTGATTGGCAACCTGATGGTGGCAGTAATGACAGCTCTTGTCCCAGTTTTTACAGTTCTTTTTGAATGGGCTGCGCTTTACAGGTATTATTCCGTCTCAGCAACTATAATGCCCGATCTTGGTTTCTTATTCTACTGGGTAGGAGGTTTTGCACTTTTTGCCTTTTTGACAACGCTTATCCGTGAAATAATAAAGGATACGGAAGACTTTGAAGGTGATTCAGCTTATGGAAGAAATACTTTACCGGTCGTGATCGGAATCGCTGCATCAAAAATAATATCGGTTGGCCTGATAATAATGACAGTCGGCATGTTATATATTGTCTGGTACTTTTTTATTAATGACAGGATCACTTTCATTTACCTTTCAGTAGCCATTGTCATTCCTCTACTCTTTACAATATACAGGCTTGTAATCAGTAAAGACAGGAAGGACCTTCATGCGGCTTCTAGTATAATGAAACTCGTTATGCTTACAGGGATACTGTATTCAGTGGTAGTGAAGGTGATCATTACCTGGAATCTTTTATAACATATGATTATTGATGATCTGAATAAATTCAGGATAATCCTGGCTTCCAGATCCCCGAGAAGACAACAGCTTCTGAAAGAACTAGGGCTTAAATTCATTGTGCATGTAAAAGAATATGATGAAACATATCCGGAAAACCTTGAAGGAGAAAGCATAGCACTGCTTCTGGCAGCTAAAAAAGCGGAAATGTTCCGTAATCATTTAAAACCTGATGAAATTGTTATTACGGCAGATACTATAGTCTGGTGTAATAATATGACCCTGGGCAAACCATCAGGAAAGAAAGAAGCATTCGAAATGATTAAGATTCTTTCAGGGAACACACATGAGGTTATTACCGGAGTAACACTTCTGTCAGCATCAGAGGAGAGAACTTTCAGCGATACTACAAGAGTAACTTTTGATATTCTGTCGGATGCAGAAATAAACTATTATATCAGGAATTTTAAACCCTTTGATAAAGCGGGTGCGTACGGTATTCAGGAATGGATAGGACTGGCAGCATGCAGCAAGATTGAAGGTTCATATTTCAATGTGGTTGGTCTTCCGGTTCATAAACTATACAGCGAACTGGCCAAATTAATTAATAACCTGAGTAATTAATCTTAAAATATAGTACTATAAACAAGAATATTCACTATCCATGAAAAAATTTATTTTAGCAATTAATCTTGTTCAGTTATTGTTTTTTTATCCTGCTGCTGCATTTCCCGATGAAGGGATGTGGATACCTATGCTTATAGAAAAATACAATATCAAAATAATGCAGGAAAAGGGATTCAGACTTACTGTAGATGATATATATAGCATTAACAGAGCCTGTATGAAGGATGCAGTACTCTTATTCGGAGGAGGATGCACCGGAGCTGTAATCTCCAATGACGGACTGCTCATAACCAATCATCATTGTGGTTACGGACATATACAAAGACTTTCAACTGTTGAGAAGGATTATCTTTTCAGGGGCTTCTGGGCTATGTCACGTGCCGAAGAGCTGCAATGTCCCGGACTTTTTGTCACATTTCTTAAAAAGATGGAGGATGTAACTGAACGTATGATGAAAGGGATCACTTCTGAAATGGATATTGAAACAAGAGATGAAAAGCTTGAAACCAATTCAGATGAGATAAGACGGAGTGCTGTTGAGGGAACACATTTCACAGCAAGTATAAGACCTTTTTATATGGGTAATCAGTATTTCCTTTTTATATATGAAACTTTCACCGATATCCGTCTGGTAGGAGCACCACCTTCCGCAACAGGCAAATTCGGAGGTGAAACCGATAATTGGATATGGCCCCGACATACGGGCGATTTTTCACTGTTTCGTATTTATGCTGGAGAAAATAATAAACCAGCATCATATTCTACCGAAAATGTACCTTTCAAACCTCTGTATCATTTTCCGGTATCACTCAAAGGCGTTAGTGAAGGAGATTTTACAATGGTATTCGGCTTTCCGGGAACAACTTATCAGTATGTACCGTCATATCATATTGATATGGTAAAGAACTATTTAAATCCACCGATGATTTCAATCAGAACAAAGAAGATTGAGATTATGGAAAAAGCAATGAACAAAAGTCCGCTCATCCGTTTGCAGTATTCAGCAAAAAAATCCGGAATAGCAAATGGTTGGAAGAAATGGATAGGTGAGAATCAGGGACTGGAAAGAATGCAGACAATAAGGAAAAAGGAAGAATATGAACAACGGATTATTGAATGGATAAATGCGGATGAAAAAAGAATGGAAAAATACGGTCATATTCTACCCCGCTATAAGGAGATATATTACAGATTAAGAGAATATATTCTTGTAAATTCTTTTACAAATGATGCATTTTTCAGCAGCGGTGCGGAAGCGGTTGAGTTAGCAAGGAATCTTGTTGCACTTGCCGGAATGTATGAAACCAATATGGAAACTGAAAAAATAGAAGTTGTTAAGGATGAGATGATTATACAGGCAGCTGGATTTTTTAAAAATTATGATCCTGGAACCGATAAAGAGCTTTTTATTACGGTAATGCAGCTTTATGGAGAAAATCTTGAGCCAGAGTGGCAGGCTCCGGAATATATCAGATTAAAGCAAATGTGTAAGGGAGATTTCAGTTCTCTTGCCAATAAGATCTATGGTAACACCATATTTACCGATGAGACCCGTTATGTCGCTTTTGTCAGGGATTTTAAAAGATCCGATATCCGGAAACTGAATAAGGATCCGCTTTACCGACTTGCCAAAAGCGCTTCACTTCTGATCTCGGAGAGAGTGAGAGTTGAATATAACCGTC
>CAZPMM010000056.1:0-8415 GCA_964587405.1 uncultured Rikenellaceae bacterium | reverse complement strand
ACCAGGGACACACGGATTTTCAGTCCGTTGCTCTACCGACTGAGCTATGGCACCTCCATTTCGGATTGCAAATATATACTTCAATTTCAATTAAGCCAAAATTAAGTTCAAAAAAATCTTTTTGGATACATTTCAACCATATACTACATTTACAGCCTTATCAGAAACTATTGATGGAACTACTTCATTATACACTTGATAACGGAATCAGACTCATTCACTACAGAACGGACAGAATGGTCGCCCACTGTGGTCTGATAATAAATACGGGATCACGGGATGAAAAGAAAAATGAGCATGGAATGACTCATTTTGTTGAACATATGTTCTTTAAAGGTACTCACAAAAGAAAACCATACCACGTATTCATCTGTCTCGATAATGAAGGAGGCGAATTGAATGCATATACCACCAAGGAAGAGACTGCAATACATGCCTCTGTCCTTAAAGAAGATTTTGAGAAAGCCATAGATATCATTAGTGATATTACCTATAATTCTATACTGCCTGAAAAGGAGATTGCAAAGGAAAAAGATGTGATCATCGAAGAAATTAACTCGTATCTGGATAATCCTGCAGAACTCATTTTTGACGATTTTGAAGAAATGGTATTCAAAGGAAAGGCCCTCGGCAGAAATATTCTCGGAAAACCTGAACTCATCAGAACCTTCACCCGGGAAACCCTGAATGATTTCATCAGCAGGAATTACAACACTTCAGATACTGTTTTTTGCTCCGCGGGAAATATCTCTGCGGAAAAAATAATACATCTTTTCAATAAATATTTCGGTGACATCCCTGAAAAAAACAATAGAAAAATCCGTAATTTAAAACACTCATATACTCCTTCAACAAAGATCATTGCTAAAAATACTAACCAGAATCATTGTATAATCGGTAATATTGCATTCGGATATAAGGACAGCCGAAAGCCGGCAATGTTCCTTCTGAATAATATCCTGGGCGGACAAGGTCTTAATTCCAGGCTTAATATGTCATTGAGAGAAAAAAAAGGATTGGTGTACAGTGTCGAATCCAACTATACTTCTTACAGAGATTCAGGTATTTTTTCTGTCTATTTCGGCACAGACGATCATAATCTTGAAAAAAGTATTACAGTCATAAATTCGGAACTGGATAAATTGCGAAAAACGAAACTAGGAACCCTGCAACTGCATACTTCAAAAAAGCAGTTAAAAGGTTATCTTGCAAGAGGATTTGAGAATCATGAGAGCCTTATCCTGGGTCTGGGGAAAAATTTACTTGTAACCAACAAAATTGATACCCTTGAGGAGTTGTGTGCAAAAATAGACAGGATCACCCCTTCTGAACTACTTGAAATTGCGAATGAATTTTTTGACCCGGCAAAACTTTCGACTTTGATATACAAATAGAATGATGGAAAAAATCCCGGACACATATTTGTCAGAATATTCCACTGCCGAAGATCTGGTATTGCTGGACCTTTACAGACAAACACATATCCGCTTTATTAATCCCAATATGTGTACGGGACATCTCCAGGGAAAGCTGCTGGAATTCATTTCAACAATGATAAAACCTGAATATATTCTGGAAATTGGAACTTATACAGGTTATTCAGCCATATGCCTTTCAAAAGGATTAAAACCCGGAGGCAGTCTGATCACGATAGAAAGCAATGATGAGCTTTTTGAATTTACACGGTCATATTTTCGGAAATCCGGTTCAGATAAGAAGATAATCCCGATGATCGGAAGAGCACAGGATATTATTCCCGGACTCAGATATTCTTTTGATCTTGTATATATCGACGGTGATAAACGTGAATATTGTGAATACTATAATCTTGTAATTGACAAAGTAAAACAGGGTGGTTTTATTATTGCAGATAATGTTCTGTGGGGTGGTAAGGTCGGCGACAAGGACACGAAAGATCAGCAGACAAAAGGTATAATTGAATTCAACGAAATGATCCGCTCCGAGGACAGAATTGAGAAACTGATACTCCCGCTAAGGGACGGACTGATGCTTATCCGGAAAAAATAGTTGCATTGTTATTAAATCATTGTGGTCTTGTGCTATTGTATCATACAAACATTGCTCCTTTGAGTTTTGTGCCATTACACCACTGCATCTTTCCTTCAATATCTCAAAAACTTGTCCGGTAATACGGTACACTTTTTGATATATTCAAAAAAACAATTATCATGAAACCCACATGATTGAATTCAAACGCAAACACATAATGAATATAATTTTCAATCATGTGAGGTACCCAACCTGAGTGGTTGGCAGGAATTATACAGGTAAATAAAAATTATATTATGACAAAAAATATTTTCATTTCTTTACTGACACTGTTTTCAGGTTATTATGTTTATTCGCAGAATGTCAATATCGATATTCTTGAAAATCTTGAAAATCAGCAGACAACAACCCGTACAAACCAGCCTGCAATTACGGCAACATTAAAATCGGCGACACGTCTTTTTGCTGACAAAGACGATCTGACTTCAGTTATTTTTATAATCCCGTCGGGATCCGAAGTTGAGGTTCTCGGAGCTGACAGTACTTATCTAAGGGTTGTTTATGAAGAAGCTGAAGGCTTTATTTTAAAAAGACATGCCGCTATCAAACAAACACCTTTTTCATCCCGGACTCCTCCACAGTCACATGAATATACCGCAGCTGAATCCTCTCCTATTATTCAGTCTCAGCCTTATAAACAGGGCAGGTTTGCATATCTTGAAAACAAATATGGCACAAGTATTGCCTCGAAGCTTATAGCCGGAAAAATATGGAAAGGAATATCGGCTGATATGGTAAGAGATAGTTGGGGAAGCCCATTGAAGATAAACAGGGTAATATCAGGAAACCTGGTCAGGGAGGAATGGACATACAAAAACTCCTGGCTATATATTGAAAATGACATACTTATGACTTGGGGGCCAGTAGAAAAATAAGTAACCCGGGATATATTATCCCGGCACTTATAAATATTCATTCACCACACTGAATTAGTATAAAAACGTCTTATTCTTTATATAAGATCAACTGCCTGATCTTTTCAAGATCTGATTTTATTGTCCGGAATAAAGGATGTGTATTGTATGAGACATAAAACAGGGAAGTTGTTTCTTCCCTGTTTGAATTGAGCGGGAGACGGGACTCGAACCCGCGACCCTAACCTTGGCAAGGTTATGCTCTACCAACTGAGCTACTCCCGCAGATTCAGCAGCAAAAATAAGAACTTTTTTTTATATACAAAACCAGCCCGCGAATGATATTTATTGTTAATTTCGGTATTCATTAAAACAATATATATACATATAATCTGATTATTATATGAAAAAACTGATTTCTTTCTCATTAATAATTTCTATTGCTATCATGTTTTCATGCAAATCAGGTGTAGGAGAAGCAGAGCTCTCTATTCCGTTTGAAAAATACACTCTTCCGAACGGTTTGACAGTTGTGCTTAACATTGACAAATCTGATCCTATAGCAGCTGTTGCGATATATTATCATGTCGGTTCCAGCCGTGAGGCTCCCGGGAAAACCGGCTTTGCACATCTCTTTGAACATATGATGTTCCAGAGATCTGAAAATGTCGGAGAAGATCAGCTCTTCAGGGAGATCCAGGGTGCAGGCGGCACATTGAACGGAAGTACCAGTCAGGACCGTACAAATTATTATGAAGTAATCCCTAAAAATGCCCTGGAAATGGTTTTATGGCTTGAGTCTGACAGAATGGGTTACCTGACAAACACAGTTACAAAAGCATCTCTTGTAAATCAGCAGAATGTTGTTCAGAATGAAAAAAGGCAAAGTGTTGATAATGCAGCTTACGGGTTTAACCAGGAAATAATAGCGAAGAATCTTTACCCTGAAGGGCATCCTTACAGCTGGACCGTCATAGGACTTATGCAAGATCTGACAAATGCCACCATTGAAGATGTCAGGGCATTTCATAAAAAATTCTATGTGCCCAACAATGCCACTCTGACTATTTCGGGAGATATCGATAAAGATGAAATAAAACAATTAATTGAAAAATACTTTGGAGAGATCCCTGCCGGTGAAACGATTGAAAAAAGAGGTACTATCCCTGCTTCTCTTAACTCAACAAAAAAACTTTATCATGAAGATAATTTTGCCAAAGCACCGCAACTGACTATGGTATTCCCCACAGCTGAAAGATATTCACAAGACTCCTATGCCCTTAATTTTCTTGGAGAATTACTGTCAAATACCAAAAAAGCACCACTTTATGTAACTCTTGTAAAAGATAAAAAACTTACTTCAAGAGTAATGGCAAGGAACATGTCAAGTGAACTGGCCGGCACATTTATGATATCTGTTGCTGCCAATCCCGGAGTAAATCTCAGCGATGTTGAAAAAGCAATATTTGAAAGCTTTGAGAAATTTGAAAATGAAGGTTTCAACGAGGATGATCTAACCAGAATCAAGGCCCGGTATGAAACACGTTTTTACAATTCTTTTGCAAGCGTTCAGGGCAAATCATTTCAACTTGCCGAATATACAATGTATACCGGCGATCCGGAATATTACAAAAAGGATCTTGCAGCATTTCAGGCAGTAACAATGGATGACATAAAAAAAGTCTATAATAAATACATAAAAGGGAAACACTTTGTTCAGACCAGTTTTGTACCAAAAGGTGAACTAAATCTTATTGCAGAAGGATCTGTGAACGCCGGTATTATTGAAGAGGATGTAACAAATGCTGCTGAAGTAAAAACTACCGGTATAGCTGAAGAAACTATAGTGAAAACCCCGGCCTCCTTTGACAGGTCTGTCAAACCTCTTTCCGGACCTGATCCGGTTGTTACTATTCCTGAAGTATGGAAATCAACACTCGCAAATGGTGTTGAAGTATGGGGTATAGAACATAATGAGCTGCCTCTTGTTCAGTATGCAATTATTATGGATGGCGGGCAAATTACCGAAGATATCAGTAAAGCAGGTCTGTCAAATCTTGTCGCCTCAATGATGAATGAGGGAACCAGGAATAAAACACCTGAAGAACTGGAAGATGCCATCGGACTTCTTGGTGCATCAATAAGAATTGTTTCCGGTGTCGAAGATATTTCCGTAAACGTAAGCACACTCAAAAAGAACTTCGGAAAAACAATATCAATTGTTGAAGAAATGCTTCTTGAACCACGTTGGGATAAAGAACAATTCGGACTGGCTAAAAGCAGGATAATAAACTCCATTAAAAGGAACAAGGCAAATCCGGATTACCTTGCATCAACCACTCTTAATAAACTGATATTCGGTGATAATAATATTCTTTCTTTCGAATTGTCCGGCAATGAAGTATCGGTCAATTCAATTAACATAGATGATCTTAAAGATTATTATGGCAAGTACTTCTCCCCTTCAACGGCCAAATTGCTGATTGTTGGAAATGTTACCCGCAAAGAAGCGGAGACTGCATTTGCGGAACTCAGCAATAAATGGTTGCCAAAAGAGGTAACTATCCCTCAAATCACAATACCCGAAGCTCCTGAAAAATCTGTAATATATTTTGTAGATGTACCTGGAGCGAAACAGTCTGTCATAAATATCGGCACGCCCTCATTGCCCAGAACCAGCCCTGATTTTTATGCTGCTACAGTGGCCAATTATAAACTGGGAGGATCCTTTAATGGTATCTTTAACCTGATCCTGAGAGAAGAAAAAGGATTTACTTATGGTGCCCGTTCAAATTTCTCAGGTTATAGAAATATTGGAACATTTTCAGCATCATCAATGGTCCGTACCAACTCCACTCTCGAGTCTGTGACAATCTTCAAAACCGAAATGGAAAAATACAGGGAAAAGATTCCACAGGAATATGTTGATTTTACAAAATCATCATTACTAAAAAGTAATACGCGTAACTTTGAAACCATCGGTAATCTCATTAACATGCTGAATATTATTGCATCTTATGACCTTCCCGTCGACTACATCAAACAGGAAGAAGCATTCCTGACAAAACTGACCCCTGAACTTCATCTTGAGCTGGCAAAAAAATACATCGACCCTTCAAGAATGTATTACGTAGTTGCCGGTGATGCAAAAACACAGCTGAGAGAACTTGAAAAAGCAGGTCTGGGAAAACCGGTACTGGTTAAATGATATTAACACGGCAATCAGTTGCAAATCTTTGTAATCACTAAAGAGGACAAAGAAATACAACACTTTGAAAGTATTTATTAAATTAAACAGATTATATAGAAAACATCTTTTATTTCATATGAAAAAAATTCAGTCCTTAATTTTATCCATTATGGTAATATCTTTTATATCCTGCAAGACAGGAACCCGGGAAAGTGATTTTTCAGTCCCCTTTGAAAAATATAAACTTTCCAACGGTTTAAACGTGATTCTGAATCAGGATAGATCTGATCCGATTACATCTCTTGTAATAGTTTATCATGTAGGATCGAGCCGTGAAGTTCCGGGCAAAACCGGATTTGCACATCTCTTCGAGCATATGATGTTCCAGCGTTCTGAAAATGTTGAAGAAGATCAGTTCTTCAAATATATAGAAGGCGTTGGGGGAAATCTCAACGGGGGTACATCCAATGACCAGACAGTCTATTTTGAAGTGGTACCAAAAAATGCACTTGAACTTGCAATGTGGCTTGAATCAGACCGCATGGGCTACCTGATAAATACTGTAACACCTAACTCATTTGCATTACAGCAAAATGTGGTACAGAATGAAAAAAGACAATACGTTGATAATATGCCTTATGGTTTTACAGATTATGTTATACTTAAAAACCTGTATCCAAAAGATCATCCCTACAGTTGGGAGGTTATTGGCGAAATGGAAGATCTCAAGAATGCAACTGTTGAGGATGTTAAAGAATTTCATCGTAAATATTATGTTCCGAATAACGCCACACTTGTCGTTTCCGGTGATTTTGATGAGAAAGAAGTCAGGACACTTATTGAAAAATATTTTGGTGAAATACCTGCAGGGAACGAGATCAGCGATCCTGAACCAATGAATATTACACTGAATGAAACGAAAAAGCTCTTCCATGAAGACAACTTTGCGAATGCACCACAGCTCAATATGGTATATCCTACCTGCGAGAATTTTACAAAAGATGCATATTCTCTGAATATTCTGGCACAATTGCTCGGGCAGGGGAAAAAAGCACCTCTATACAAAGTGCTTGTCAGGGAAAAGAAACTTACTTCGGCTGTAACGGTAAATAATAATGCACTTGAACTTACCGGACATTTCAGAATAAACGTAACTGCCAATCCGAATACAAGTCTTGCCGAGGTTGAAAAAGCTGTTTTTGAAGCCTTCACAAGATTTGAGGAAGAGAAATTCACTGCAAATGATCTTGTAAGGATCAAAGCGAAACTGGAAACCGATTTCTTCAATACAATAAGTAGTATTCTTTATAAATCATTTATGCTGGGATATTATAACGAAATGGCTGGTTCTCCTGAATTTCTCAGTGAAGAGCTTGAAATGATAAAAAATGTCACAGCTGAAGATGTATGGGATGTTTATAACAGATACATTAAAAACAGGAATTATGTATTAACCAGCTTTGTACCCAGAGGGCAACTTAACCTTGTTGCAGAAGGATCAATAGATGCGGGCATAATAGAAGAGGATATCACCAGGGCTACACAGATGGAAGTCATTGCTGATACTGACGAAAAAATTGAAAAAACTCCCGGCAAGTTTGATCGTTCCGTTGCACCTGTTCCCGGACCGGATCCTGAAATAAAAATACCTGTGGTATGGAATTCCGTTAGTCCGAATGGAATGAAGATTCATGGAATTGAGCAGCATGAATTGCCTTTACTTACTTATTCGATGATAATAAGAGGAGGACACATGCTCGATGATATTGGCAAACCGGGTGTTGCCAGGTTCATGGCCCAGATGTTGAATGAAGGTACAAAAAATAAAACGCCTGAAGAGCTTGAAGAAGCCATACAACTACTGGGAGCAACTGTTACAATCAGCGGAGGCGAAGAATCCATAACAATTTCGGTTAATTCATTATCCCGGAATTTTGAAAAAACACTGGCACTGATTGAAGAAATGATTCTTGAACCAAGATGGGATGAAGAGCAGTTTGCACTTAACAAAACCCGAATAATTAACAATCTGAGACAAAATATGGCTGATCCGAACTATCTTGCAGGCAGAACATTCAACAAACTTGTTTATGGCAGTGACAATATTCTCTCAGTCAATCCGGCCGGCACTGCAGAAAGTGTTGAAACAATTACACTTGACGATCTGATTGCATTTTATGAAAAAGCAATATCCCCGTCTGTTACTGAATTTATGATAGTAGGTGATATAGATCAGCCAAGAGTTGAAAAAGCTCTTGAAAACCTTGGCAAAAAATGGACTTCAAAACAGGTAATACTGCC
>CAZPMM010000055.1:0-8584 GCA_964587405.1 uncultured Rikenellaceae bacterium | reverse complement strand
AAGAACGGTTTCTGTTATATCTTCATTGTCCTGTGTGGTAAGTACAAAATCATGGATGGGTGGAAGATATCCTTTGCTAATAAGTACAGTCTTCTGATCCACAAATTTCCATGTGCTATCATCTTCCGGATAATTTTCCAGAGAAAATTCTTTCTGCAAACCGTCTTTTTCATAGATAAAGGTAGTTTCATAAGTGTCTGCCGGTTTGTCTTCCGGAATTACCATCTTGTCGGGAATGTAAACACCTGTTTTGTATGGCAAAAAATCAATTACTGGAAGATGTCGTAGGTTGTAAACCGAAAATGCCACAAACAAAAATATTATTCCGCTGACTATTATCCATTCCCTTATCATTCCATGAACCGGAATGACCTTCTTCCTGTTAATAAAAAGGATAATAACCGGGATAAGCAGAATTACATTTTTAAAGAATGTCTGCCAGTTGGTAAGATGGATCACATCACCAAAACAACCACAATCAGTTACCGGGTTTGTAAGGGCCAGAACAAATGTCAGCGGTGTGAAAAAAGCCATCAGGATCATAAGAAGCCATATTCCTTCTTTCTGACGTATATTAAATAATACTGAAAAGCCGGCAAAAAATTCAGCAGAACATAACAATATTGCCAGAGGCAGACTTAAAGGCTGAAGAAAATCCAGATTAAAAGCCAATAAATAATCCTGAAACTTAAATGCCGAACCAAGAGGATCGATTGCCTTAACAGTACCTGAAAAAATAAAAATTAAACCTGCTATAATTCTGCATATCAACAATAAAGCTTTCATTTCAGATCATTTTTTTTTCTATTAAAATATCAATTATCAATTCAAATACTTTTTGTGCAGGAAGCATCCCGCCTCTTTCATCGCTACAGTCGACAACCCGGAGCCGGTCATCTTTACTTGCAACATGCAGATATATTTCCCTTACCTTTTGCTGGAAAACAAGAGATTCCTCATGAATATCCCTGGTGCCGTTAAGGTATTTTCTGTCGTCACCTGTTCTTGAGACCGTTAATTTCTTTTTTGTAAAAGCAAAAGGCACATCAAGAAAAATATTCAGATCTGGTACCGGTATCCCGAAATGACTGAATTCAAGATCCAGTATCCATTTCATCAGTCTTTTCTGATCTTTTTTATTATTCAGTTTGGCACACTGATATGCAATATTTGACCAGGTATACCTGTCAAGAAGAACCATATTGCCTGATTTGAACCATTTATATATAATCTCTGATGCATCTTTTCTGTCTCCCGCGTAAAGCATTGCTACCAGCCATGGATTTACTTCGCTGAGTGATCCAAATTCTCCCCTTAAAAACCTGGCAATAAGTTCTCCGAAAAAAGGTGCATCAGTTCGCGGGAAATGCAAATATTCGCATCGCCTCCCTTTTGCAGTAAAAAAATCATTAAGAAGTTTCAGCTGTGTTGATTTTCCTGATCCGTCAACTCCTTCTATGACAAGTAGTTTCATTTCAATACCATTAGCTGTTATGCAAATGTAATAAGCTCATTTCAAAGATTAAAACGAAACAATCCGATAATTATGATTTGTTTTCATGAGTTATCAACTGCCAGTTAACTGCTGATAATAAAATCCGTAAAATCTGGCAGATTCAATATTATTTGAGATACATAAAGAACTACTGTAAAACTCCATACCAGCCAGTAGCAGGGATTTAATCTTAAGCGGAAATCTTCTTTTACAGAGCTTACAGGTATTAACGGGCAGGCGCATATTGGGTCAGATCATCAGGAGTCAGGCAGTTATACCAGAAATTTCAAAAAAATCACTAATTTCGAAAAATAATTCTTAAAGGATGGCTGATAAACCGCAATTTATTAATGCAGGAGGAAAGCTGATAGATCTTAGCATTCCTAAAGTGATGGGGATAATCAATATTACTCCTGATTCGTTTTATCATAGGAGCAGGGTTATGGAAGATAAGGATATAATTTCTTCCGCGGTAAAGATGACTAATGCAGGGGCTGATATATTGGATATAGGCGGCTATTCATCCCGCCCTTTTGCCGATGATGTGTCACCCGCAGAAGAGAAAAGGAGAGTGTTAAAAGCAGTAAGCCTGATAAGAGAAAAACTCCCTGAAGCAATTTTATCGGTCGATACCTTCAGGGCGGAAATTGCTTATGAAGCAATTAAACGCTGTGGAGTTCAGATTATTAACGATATTTCAGGAGGAGAAGCCGATAAGGATATGCCCGGAGTGATTGGTGAACTTAATGTTCCATACGTGATGACGCATATGAAAGGCAATCCCCTTACTATGCAGAATAATCCCGAATATGATGATGTGGTTGCCGAAATATTAAGTTGGGCAGGCACAAGGATCGCTGAACTCAGAAAAGTCGGAGTAAAAGATATAATCTTCGATCCCGGCTTTGGTTTTGGAAAGACAATAAAGCATAATTTTGAGATGCTTAAACGTTTCGGCGATTTTTCTGTTACCGGTTTACCGCTACTGGCAGGTATTTCACGTAAGTCGATGATATGGAAAACTCTGGCCATATCTCCTGAAGAAGCGCTTAACGGTACATCTGTTCTGCATTCGGTTGCACTGCTGAAAGGAGCCGATATACTTAGGGTACATGATGTAAAAGAAGCTGTGCAGACTGTTCAATTGATTGAAATACTGAAGAATGCCTGAATAGATTCAGTATAAAATATATAAAAATGTTAGTACCGATTACCGTTCTTGATATTATTGATATATTACTCGTTGCCTTTATTATGTTCCAGTTTTACAGGATCATAAAAGGCACCTCGGTGTTCAGTATAGTAATTGGCGTGTTTCTTATATATATGTTTTGGCTCCTGGTCAAAGCACTGAATATGAATCTTATAAGTTCGCTACTCGGACAGGTGATCGGTGTTGGCGTAATTGCTCTTATTGTAGTATTCCAGCAGGAGGTTAAAAGGTTCCTGCTTGTGATCGGGAACAGATATATAAAAAACACAAAAATCTCACTCAAGAAATTCTTTTCTTCTGAAAAGGATGAATCAGTAATACCTTCAGTTGTTGAAGAGATAGTAAAGGCTGTCCAGTCGATGAGTTCCAAGAAAATTGGTGCATTGATTGTTATCGGACGTCAGAGTCTTCTTGGATTATATGCTGACCGTGGTCAGATAATTGAGGCTGAAATCAGTGCAGACCTTCTGGAAACAATATTTTTCAAGAATACGCCTCTTCACGACGGGGCAGTACTGATTGAAAACCGTCAGATACTTGCAGCACGTTGTCCTCTGCCTGTTACAGATCAGTATGCTTTATCATCACATTTCGGAATGCGCCACAGGGCTGCACTTGGTATCTCCGAACATACCGACGCTCTTGTTGTGGTCGTTTCCGAAGAAACCGGCCGTATATCGGTTGCAGATGCAGGAGAAATACGTGAAAACCTCAAACCTGATGAGTTAAGAAATATCCTCCTCATGGAGAAAGTATGGTAAAAGGATTTTAATATATTGTTCTGGCGGTTATTAATGCCATGATTGGTCTTTGGTATTTATCAATTTTTTATATTCTTTAAAAACTGTTGAACCACAAAATATTGTAAATGTTAAGTGTTTACATCTGATTCCGTACCGGATTAAAACAAGAGTATGTCTTTTTATTATGTTTGTTAATGTTTTTATATAAACTCATATGAATTTGAAGGGAAGGCTATTGATCACTGGTGGAACCTCAGGTCTGGGACTGGAACTGGTGAGATTATTTCTGGACAATGGATTTGAAGTGATCGCAACGGGCAGGAGAATGATTGAAATACCTGAATACAAGGACAGATTCAGTTTATACAGGGTTGATTTTGCAGATCTTGCAGGTACATCGGAAGTATTCAGACAAATCAGCAAAGTGTATGATCCTGATTATGTAATTTATAATGCAGGGATACTTAGTCCTCCTGATTTCACCCTTACAAAAGATGGATTTGAATATACGTTTCAGGTAAATTTTCTGGCTCATTATGTTGCAAATGAAATAATTATTCACAACAGGTTTTCTGAAAAGCCCTTACTGTCGGCCACTGTTACATCCATGGCTTACAGGGCGGCAGAACCTGATTTCAAGCTTTTCATTGAACCAACAGAATACCGGCCATGGAAAGCATATTCGGATTCAAAGTATTATCTCTCACTTATGTCCCGTTATTATTCCGGAAAATATCCGGAGAAGTGTATCCGTCATATCAGTTTTGATCCGGGTATTTTTGGTTCTGAACTTTACAGGACACAGCAGGGATTATTTCGTATGATTTATAAGACCGGAATCAGGATTATGAAGAAGCCTGATTTTTCAGCCCGGATTCTTTCAGAGATACTCATGAATGGTGAAATAAGGAACGGAGCTGTTTATGATACACGAAAAAAGATCCGTATGCTTTCTGAACCGGCTGCCGACCTTGGAAATAAATTCTGGTCAGCAGTTCTTGAAAAAACATCTGAGTTTATCGCCTGAAGAGGCATTAAATTCAGATGTTTTTTATATCTTGCCTGAGTACATAACAGAAACATATCTTTTGAAAATATAAATAAAAAATGAAAAACACATCTATTGCAATTATGGTACTATTTAGTTTTTTAGGTTTATTTGGCTGTAAGGAAAGTGATCCTTCAAAATGGATCAGCCGCAAGATTGATCGTTGGTTTGAAAAGGGCGAATGGCTAAACGGATGGCATATAAAACCTGATGCTTCCATTAACCGCAGAGAATTTGCCATCTCATATTTTAAACAAAAGGAAAGATGGGATAAAGCTTTCACGTTTCTGAAAGATAATGATCTTACAAAAATGGAACTTAAACGTTACGATATTGACGGCAACAATGTCTATGCTCCTTTCAGTGAATATATGTCGAAAGATGATACTGCCTCCTCCTATGAGGCACATAGGGAATATATAGATATACAATACGTTATAAGTGGAAAGGAACTTATCGGAATAGCCCCCCTGAGCGATGTGAAAGATATTCTTGTTCCTTATGATGCAGAAAAAGACTATGAACTCATGTCAGTAAATCAGATCAGAAATGTTCCTGCAACACCCGACAGGTTTTTCATTTTCTTTCCCTCGGATGCTCATTGTCCCGGGTTGAAAGACGGAGAAAATGCTATGGTAAGGAAAGTAGTCGTTAAAGTAAAAATTAATTAGGAAATCTGATTACTTTATATTGCTGAGGATGAGATCCAGCCAGCATTGTACCTTTCATTATTTCCCTGTAAGCAATGTAATTACTATTGAATTTATTGCCATTTATTGAGCCAGACTTAATGTAAATACTATTATCGTTCTGTTTGATTGTTTTAATCATAAATTTGTGTTCACAGAATTATTTTATTTTTGATATTCAATCCACATTTAAAGTAATTTTTTACAATGCCTTATGCCGCAACAATCTGTTAATCGTTAATATATTCAATGTCCATATCGTAGTCCCATTTATCGAAATATAGATTTCCTCCCTTCCATTCAATTTCACCTCGTTGAAAATCATATGGTTCGCTTCGGAGGTGAATTTTTTCAGGATACAAGTTTCCTGCAATACCGTCATTAACTATCATACGGTACGAATCAATACCCGTCATAAAGAATTGTTTGATTCTTATATCTTCATCAGCCTGTAAAGCATAGGAAATATCTGAAGGAATCCATCCGGCATCCTCGAAATAAATTTCACACCAGTCATGAAGGTTTTCATAACCCGGGGGAAGCATCCATCCGCTTTGCCATCTTACAGGAATACCTTTATATCTGAGCATTGACATATACAGTAATATCTGCATACCGCAGTCTCCTCTTCTATTGCTGATGACATAATCAGGTATGTCAGGCATAATAGAATACTCAAGAGCACCTGTCCAGGGAATGTTTTCTTTGAACCACAGATAGATTTTACGTACAGTTTCAAAAGGAGTGTCGTCAGGAGATGTAATACTATCTGCCAGTTTTTTAATATTATCTGAAAAATGTATCTGAGGCAGCTCTTCCTGGGTATATTTTTTATATAGTTCAGATTCCCGGTTGTATTGTCTTGATTCAATATCTTCCTGATTGACATAACAACCTGACGATTCGTAACTGAATGACACCGTAAAAACGGTAGGTGTACCTTTTACGGCTTTTTGTTCCATATAAATTGATTTGTGCACGGAAGAATCGGGCGATATCAAATAATCCTTCTCCGACGCTGAAATGAATTCAACTTTCTTTTGTCTTGGATGATTTGTCTTTGGCCATGGCAACCAGCATCGTATTATTTCTCCTTCCGGTACTGCATCAGGATCCACTGTTAATGTATAAGTGATTTTCATGTTTACCGGAAATACCGGACCCTTATCCTTACGCGAAGCCTCGATGATTTTCTTTGTATGTTCCATTCTTGCAATAAGTTTCGGATCATAGCTGTTTTCCAGTGCCTGTTTCTCTTTGTTTTCATGGAACAGACTGAGCAGCATGATGTTTGACGGTGATCTTCTGAAATACATCATTTCACCTTCAATGATTCTTTGGTCTGACCAGTTCTTTTTGTCCCATATGTTCAGTATACTGTCATTGTAGGGCAGTTTGTAACTTTCAATTCTGCTGATGAACTGATCACGTGTAAGCCTGTAATCGATACGTATTCTTTCCGATATCTGTAACAGACTGTCTGCCATACGGATAATTGAGGTTTCTTCCGCGAATACTTTTTTAAGGGAATCCGTTAGCTCTGATACCTTTTGAAAATTACCCTTTTCATATTCGGTTTTCAAGCTTGAAAATAATTCAGCCGGGTCAGGTTTTATGTTGCAGGCCTGAAACAACAGAAGTATAATGATGTACAGGAAAATTTTCTTTATTTTCATTTGTCTGTTCAATATAAAAATGTTTATAATTTGCTGTATTTATTTGTGTTATCAATCTGCGTATTTAACTCTGCCTGGCAATAGGCAGGCAGGGAGAGTATGGGGATCAAAGAGTAATTTTTACGGTGTCATATCCGGGAATTTTTTCCGTGTCATTCGTACAACCCATGGTTAAATATATCAGGGTAAATAGCATTTAAACCATTATAGCATAAAGGATAGCGCATACAAAGTATATGAATTATTCAATTTAAATGATAAATATACCCTAAGAAGTAAAAATAGTTTTCTTTTCAATTTCTTATGATCTTTAAACAATAGTTTTTTAAATTAGCAAACTGTTTTTTATTAACGATATGTAATGTTATTAATGTGAAAGAGATACCGATAAAAAAGAAATATCGTATAATGAGATTTGCTATCGGGGCTAGATCTTTTGCGAAGGTTTTGTCTCATTTGAATGGATACTTTCAACTCTGATACCGGAATATCGGACAGACATACTGGAACTCCGGATTCCGCCTGAATATAATCCTGAAGAAACGATAAAACGATAATAATAGAGCAGAAATGTGTGAAGAAAAGTATTGATTATCTGAGAAATACATAAAGAATAATTTAAAGAATATTATGATATACGATAATGTATTACAAACAATTGGCAATACCCCTATGGTGAAGATCAAACATCTGAGCAATGGGAAGAATGTTACAATATGCGCTAAGCTTGAGGGATTTAATCCAACAGGAAGCATAAAAGACAGAATAGCCCTCAGAATGATTGAACAAGCCGAAACAGAAGGGCGTTTTAAGAACGGGAGAATAATCATTGAACCGACTTCGGGAAATACAGGCATTGGTTTGGCCATGATAGGAGCGGTTAAAGGTTATAAGGTAGAAATTGTGATGAGCAGCGCCGTTTCTGTCGAAAGAATTAAAATGATCCGGGCTTTCGGGGCAAAAGTGACTCTCACCGATGCTAAATTAGGAACTGACGGAGCAATTCTGAAGGCAAGAGAACTCATAAGCAAGTATCCTGAAAAATATTTTATGCCCGATCAGTTCTCAAATAAATATAACAATCTTGTTCATTACAAGACTACAGGTGAAGAAATATGGAAACAGACTAACGGTAAAATCGACTACTTTGTTTCGGCAATCGGAACATCCGGAACTATAATGGGAGTGGGGAAAGCCCTTAAGGAGAATAATCCCAGGGTAAAAATAGTCTGTGCCCATCCTGTGAAGGGACATTATATACAGGGACTTAAAAATATGGAAGAAGCAATTGTCCCTTCAATATACGATCCCTCACAGATTGATGAGACAATAATGGTTGAAACGGAAGAGGCTTATAAAATGTCACGAAATATCATCAGAGAGGAAGGGATTTTTGTCGGGATGAGCAGTGGCGCAGCAATGTATGCAGCATTGAAAATAGCTGCGAAAATAAAATCAGGGAACATCATTGTGATATTCCCTGACAGAGGAGAAAAATATCTTAGCACCAATTTGTTTAAAGAATTAGGTGTTAGCAATTAGCAATTAGCAATTAGCAATTAACAATTAACAATTTGCTCATTATTAATTACTAATTATTAATTGCACATCAATGTCGTTTAGTTAAGCTATAATCTTTTATAATTCATATGATAAAGCCTTTTCAGGTGATGATTTCTTTCGTTTTTTCTGCCAGGCCTTATTATTTCTCTTGTGCTTT
>CAZPMM010000054.1:0-8689 GCA_964587405.1 uncultured Rikenellaceae bacterium | reverse complement strand
GAGTCACATGGATATGGTGGGTGAGAAAAATTCTGATCATCCTCATAATTGGGAATCGGATCCTATTATTCCTGTATTGAAGGGAGGCTGGATAACAGCTTCCGGAACAACACTGGGTGCTGATGACGGTATCGGTATTGCAGCACAAATGGCGTTGCTTACTGACATTGAACTCAAAGCCGGTGAAATTGAATGCCTGTTCACTGTGGATGAAGAATCAGGGATGACTGGTGCAAAAAACCTGAATGAGGATTTTTTTAAAGGAAGGATTCTACTGAATCTCGACTCGGAAGATGAAGGTATTCTGTATATAGGTTGCGCGGGGGGAATGGATACAGTCGGAACCATGAACTTTAAAAAAGAATCTGCTCCACCTGATCATAAGGCAATTGAGATATCACTGACCGGTCTGAGAGGAGGCCATTCAGGGGATGAAATACACAAAGGCTTCGGTAACTCGCTAAAGATAATGGCCGATATACTCCATGAGCTTCAGAGGGAATTCGGGATATTTTTAAACAATTTTAATGGCGGAAATCTCAAAAATGCAATACCAAGAGAAGCTTTTGCAAAAATTGTATGCAAAAAAAATCTTTTGGAAATAGTTAAAGACAGGATACGATCTATTGAAATAAATATTCAAAAAGAATTTGGAGCTGTTGAACAAAATTTAAAACTTAAAGCTGTAAACTGCAGACTCCCTCAGTTTATTATTGACCCTGTTAAGCAGGAAGATCTGATTTCTATGCTGAAATGCTGCCCTCACGGAGTTTTATCATGGTCGAAGGATATGAAGGGACTTGTTGAAACTTCTACAAATCTGGCATCAGTAAAATTTAAAAAAGGAGATATTATTGAAGTTGTAACAACCCAGAGAAGCTCCTCCGAACATGCAAAGAGGGATGCTTCAGGGATGGTAGAATCATGTATGAAGCAGGCGGGTGCAATAATAACAAAATCGACGGGATATCCGGGATGGACCCCGGATTTGAATTCCGAGATACTAAAAATAACTTGTAAGGCTTATAAAAAACTTTTCGGAAATGAGCCTGGGATAAAAGCTATTCATGCAGGTCTTGAATGTGGGCTTATTTATGAAAAATTCCGGAAAATAGATATGATTTCCTTCGGTCCAACGATAAAAGGAGCACATACTCCAACGGAAATGATAGAGATCAGAACAGTTATAATGTTCTGGGATCTTTTAAAAGAAGTTATATCCAATATACCAGTCAGAACAGGATCAGAGGCATGAGAACAAAAATGTTTTCAGCCAAGAATGAAAAATTCTTCCTTTCCTGCAGCACATACCGGACACACATAATCATCGGGCAGATCATTGAATGAAGTTCCCGGTTCAATACCCCCTTCCGGATCTCCCTCGGCAGGATCGTATATATAGCCGCAAATGTCACATTTATATTTTTCCATATACTTTAAAATTATAAATTCATTTTTTACAGAATTTGTGATCCTTTTTTAAACCAGTTTCTGAACAGTGGTTTCAGAGTTCATTTTTTATATTTACAAGATGTTCTTCAATATTTTTTCAATTTAATAAGTAACTGTCTGTTTAAAACGGGAATTCATCCGGCGCCTTCACATCTGATTCAATTTCAGGGGGTTTTTCCGCAGCCACATGAACTGGATTACCATCAACAAAGATAGCCTTATATGGTTTGGTGGGGCACGCGAACTCACAATGACCACAACCGATACAGATTTCGGTATTTGTTTCAGGTATGAGAAGGTTTCCTTCGTAAGGGATCATATAAACCGCTTTTGTGGGACATGATTCTGAACAGGCTCCACATGCTGTCTTCTCTGTTTTAACAATACAATTATCCTTAATGAAGTTAACCTTTCCCAACTGTGTAAGCTTTTTAGCTTCAAGCATTAACGGACGCAAAGCATATGTAGGGCAAACTTCGGTGCACCTGATACAGTTATATGTACAGAAACTTTTTTGATAATCCATTACAGGTTGCATGATACCCATAATACCGTATTGTCTGATAGCAGGTATAAGCACTCCGTTAGGACAGGCAGTGATACAGAGAGAACACGCCGTGCAGGTATTGTTAAAAGCTTCTATCGATCCTGCTCCGGGCGGGCAGACAGGGCATGTCCTGTTTTCAGGTACTGTTGAGGCTTTTTGCGGAACAGGTGTCCTAATATCCTGAGCTTTTACATTAGCAGGAAGCCCAAAAAGAGCTGTAATTGTTCCCACAATAAAATTCCTTTTTCCCTTGTCGGTAATATGTTTCTTTTTCCTGATTCTTACAAAACCATATGAAAGAGCTTCATCAGGACATATTTTTATACAATTAAAACAACTGACACATCTCGAAGTATCTATCCTGTAATTAAGGAAATCGATACATGAAGATTTGCATCCTATGGAACATCTTCCGCATTTAGTACATTTTTCTTCATCGAATCTTATTCTCAGGAGGGAAATTTTCGAAATAAGTCCAAGCAGAGTCCCGACAGGACATATCATATTACAATACAACCTGCCTTTTGTCAAAGACAGGATTCCCACAAGGAGAAAAAACAATGCCGGAATTGCATAGGAAACAAGTTTGTAACCAGTATTTGACACATGATGAAGGCTGTAATTATCAAATTTCCCAAGTATCCATGTAAATAAGTTATTGATTACAACAACAACTGGCTTAAAGAAATATGTTACAGACCGGCCGAAAATACTGTAAGGATCAAGTAATGTAAGCAGATAGATTCCGGAAGAAACTGTTACAATTACAGTAAGCACAAGTACTGAATATCTTAGTACTGTAAATGGTTTTTTAAATCCGTATCTTCTGAATTTTCTTCTTATACGTCCTCCGATCCGGCTGTTTATATCCTGAGCTATTCCAAGAGGACAAAGGAGTGAACAATAGGTTCTTCCGGTAATTAAAGTAAGTATCAGTACACCTGCAAAACCGGCAGAAATTATTGTTCCCAGATCATAAAATTTCAAAACAGACGGAACAAACTGAAACCAGAGAAGCAGATTTGTAAAATCAGATGGAATACAATACTTAAAGTCGGCAAAGACTACGAAGAAGCAGATAAATAAAATTGCAGCAAAAAAAATCCTGAAACTTCTGAGAAATGTTGACCTCATCGGTAATTACATTTTTATTCTTTTTATGTTCAGTGCATCAATATCCATTGTTCCAAGTCCCAGCTTAGCGGCAATGGGAATATATTCAATTTTTGAGGTCTCTACTCCCAACATTTTTGATGCGGCAGCATCCCCGGCAATCCAGTCTGTTGTTATTATAAGGGATTTCATTTGTACTACGTCGGCTTTTGATACTCCCTGAGGACCATGTTTAACCATTACATTATAACAATCGATTATATTCAGAGCAGGTTTTTTGTGAAACATTGCATAATCCACGATACACTGATTAAGGTCATTTGCGTGCCAGAAAGCTCTGTCCCACACGACACCCATCATGTTCTTCAGACAACATGTCATCCTGGTGGAATTGTGATCTTTCAGAACAGGAACATTTATAAACACGTCTGTTTCAAGAATCAATTCATGTACTTTTGCCTTTTTCAGCTTTATTCCCCCAGGAATTTCTACTTCCTGATAATAATTTTCCGTCCCTGCAGGCACAACTTTAGCCCCAGCCTGTTTTGCGGCTTTCTCAATACCGGAATTCCTGTAACAATTAGCACTATTATCAATTGTATGGTCAAATACATAAACTTCTTTAGCTCCGGCTTTCAGACAATGTTCGATAATTCTTCTGACCAGAAGAGGATTAGTATTCGCTGCCAGTTCCGGGATAACATCCCATCCAATGTTAGGTTTTACTACCACTTTCTGCCCTTTCCCGATAAAAGACCTGATACCTCCCATTTCCTGAATTCCCAGATCGAACATTGCTTCAGGAGAACCTCCCATGACTGCTACCATATCATATCTGTCGGATTTACCGTGAAATGAAGAAAGCAAATCATTATACCGGCCGGTACCAAAAACAGTTCCCGCTACAAGTCCGGTACCGACGGATTTTTTAAGAAAATCCCTTCTTTTCATTACATTCAATAACCCTTTTATACCTCAGTTAAGAATAAGCGGCACAAAATACGATTTTTTTGCTAATATATAACCGTTTGATATAGTATATTAGCCTTCAAATATCACAGATTATCTTTTAACTTTATTTATTCATTAATTGTTACATTATTATAATTCATTAAGAAATGAAAATCCTGTATTATGATTGTTTTTCGGGTATAAGCGGTGACATGAATCTTGGAGCTATGATAGATCTGGGTGTGGACAGCAATTACCTGATCACTGAATTGAAAAAAATTAATCTTCACGGTTGGGAAATGCTGGTTGAAAAAGACCAGAGACATGGTATCTCCGGTACAAAAGTAACTGTAAAACTTACCGGTCATGAACATGCCCACAGGCATCTTTCGGACATTGTAGATATAATAGACAATTCAAAGCTTAGTGTAACTATAAAGGAATTGAGTAAAAAGATATTTATGAAAGTTGCAGAAGCTGAGTCTCTGGTTCACGGGATCCCTTTAGACAAGGTCCATTTTCATGAAGTAGGTGCAATAGATTCGATTGTCGATACCGTTGGTGCGGCTATCTGTTTTAATGCTCTTGATGTTGATGCAGTCTTTATAGGAACAGTTGAACTGGGAGGCGGCTTTGTTGATTGCAGTCATGGGAGATTACCTGTTCCTGCCCCGGCAACTGCAGAAATTGTTAAAGGATTACAGGTAAAAAAAGATGGTGCGGGATTCGAAGCAACCACACCTACCGGAGCTGCAATTCTTGCCGCTATCGGAACTCATTTCTCCGATCTGCCTGATTTCCGAATCATTAAAACAGGCTATGGAGTCGGGCAAAAAGAGGATCCGGGTATGCCAAACCTCCTGAGGGTTTTCCTCGGTAAAAGCGACGGGAAAAACATAAAAGGACACGATGCATTGCTCCTTCAGTGCAATATTGATGATATGAATCCGGAATTATATGATAACATTACTGAAAAACTTTTTGCTTCAGGTGCATCGGATGTATATATTTCAGATACAATAATGAAAAAAGGAAGACCAGGTATTATTCTGAATGTGATTTGTGAAAAAGGGAAAGAACAGTTACTTAAAGAAATTATTTTCACAGAATCAACTACCGTCGGACTAAGGACATTTCCATTCAAAAAGGATACTCTTGTAAGAAAAACTGAACAGATCGATACAATTTACGGTAAAGTTCAGGTTAAACGTTCTTTTTATAATGAGAAAGAGGTTTCATGTAAACCTGAATATTCAGAATGTAAACAAATAGCATATGAAAAAGGCATACCTGTCAGATTGGTTTACAATAATGTAATGGCTGCTATTCTTAAAGGACAGTAAATACCGGGTACCTGAAATATAAATTCAAATCATGTCAGAGAGTAAATTAATAAAGCTGGATTCAATATTAAATGAGCTCCGGTCTTTTGTTGTTGGTTTTTCAGGCGGACTGGACAGCGCTTTCCTTATCCACAGAGCAAATATGCTTAATGATCTGAATTTTGTTGCAGTTACAATTCAAACAGCATTTATACCTGCCAGGGAAATAGAAGAAGCTGTTGAATTTACTTCAGGACAAAGGATCAATCACAGGGTTATTGAAGTGTCTTTCCCCGGAGAGATCAGGAACAATCCATCTGACAGATGTTATCTGTGCAAAAGAATCCTTTTCACTCACATAGTGGATTTTTCCAGAAAAAATGGTTACAAACACATTATTGACGGTACAAATGCAGATGACAAAAATCTTTTCAGGCCAGGCCTCAGGGCTCTCAGGGAAATGCATGTCAGAAGTCCGCTTGCTGAATCCGGATTGACAAAGCAGGAAATAAGGCAGCTTGCACATAAAGCCGGGCTTGCTCTGTGGAACAAACCGGCTATGGCATGCCTGCTTACAAGGATACCTTATGATACTGAAATAAGTGAAAAGATATTAGGAATGATTGAAAAAGCCGAAAATTATCTCTACGGGAAAGGATTTCCTGGAACAAGAGTAAGGGTTCATGGCGATACTGCAAGGATAGAATGCAGTCCGGGGTATTTTATAAAGCTGATCAATGATTCTGTAAGAGAATCAATTGTAACATTTCTGAAAAGTATTGGCTTCAGATATATATCTTTAGATCTTGAAGGATACAAAACGGGTAGTATGGATCAAAACATTTCTGAAAAATGACAGAAAAAGTAATTGAAAAACTGTTAAATGAGGTTCGTGATGGGAAAAAAAGCGTTCCTGAAGCTTTTGAAATACTGAAATCATTGCCTTATACCGATCTTGGCTTTGCCAGGATTGATCACCACAGGGAGATCAGGACCGGTTACCCGGAAATAATATATTGTTCTGGTAAAACAATCGGACATGTCAGTGAGATTTTCAGGGTAATGGCAGAAAAGGAAAATAATGTCATAGGAACCAGAGCCACACCTGAGATGTATGATGCTGTTAAAAAAGTCTGCCCCGAAGCTGTATATTTCAACATTGCAAGGATCATATCGCTGCAGAAAAAGAAAACTGAGCTGCCGGAAACCTCTATAGCAGTTATAACAGCAGGGACTTCTGATATTCCCGTTGCTGAAGAGGCTGCAGTTACAGCAGAACTTCTCGGCAACAGGGTT
The DNA here is from genome assembly GCA_964587405.1 of uncultured Rikenellaceae bacterium. Classification (GTDB taxonomy): domain Bacteria; phylum Bacteroidota; class Bacteroidia; order Bacteroidales; family VadinHA17; genus LD21. The sequence goes on along the minus strand of CAZPMM010000054.1, from coordinate 2,008 downwards.
ATAAGGATTTTTGATGCCGGTGTTGCCGGAATTCACAGACTGGTTGATAAACTACCTGAAATCAGAACCTGCAAGGTGATAATAGTAATTGCGGGAATGGAAGGAGCACTTGCAAGTGTGGTTGGCGGACTTGTCGACAAACCTGTTATCGCTGTTCCCACAAGCGTGGGATATGGTGCAAATTTCGGAGGTATTTCTGCATTACTTGCAATGCTTACCAGTTGTTCTGCCGGAGTAACTGTCGTAAATATAGATAACGGTTTCGGCGCCGGCTTCTCGGCAAGCATGATAAACCGAATAAAGTAAGAAATCCGGATCATGCCTGCCAAGATCCTTTTAACAACTGCATACCTGCCCCCTGTTGAATATCTTGCAAAGATCTGTGAAGCTGATCTTGTATTTATCGAAGCTGAAGAAAACTATCATAAACAATCATACCGCAACCGTTGTTACATTCTTACCCCACAGGGACCTAAACACCTTACAGTACCTGTCCTTTTGGGAAGTCTTCACAAAACACATATAAGGGATATAAGAATCGATTATTCAAAAAGATGGCAGCAGATACATCTGAGAGCTCTGACATCAGCCTATAATTCATCTCCTTTTTTTATTTACTATTTCAGTATAATTGAAAAAATAATTCTCAGGGATCATAAATACCTTCTCGATCTCAATATGGAACTGTTGATTGAAGTACTTAAGATGCTCAAAATATTTACATATCCGATATTTACTTCCGAATTTATTCCACCAGGCTCTGCAGAGGGTGATTTCAGATACACAATTGAACCGAAAAAAGCGACTTTATACAAACAAAAAGAATATTTTCAGGTTTTTAATTACCAACAGGGATTTGTACCCCGCTTAAGTATTGTTGATCTGATATTCAACATGGGTCCGGAATCGACTGATTATTTGATCGAGTAGGAGGAAAATGAAACAGGATTAGTAAGTACTTTCCCCACAGGTACCTCTTTCACAATGGCTCCTGTTGACGGATTTATTGTGATCAGGGTTTTATCGGAGCAAAGCATTACATAGCCTTTATCTTTCTGATTAAAATAGCCGGAGCACATATAAACGCCATCACCAATATCGATTTTCTTTTCGGATACTATCTTCCCTTCAGCCAGGTCAATTGTGATGACGTAATTAGTGTAGATCGGCGGACCATCCTTTACTGATTTGGAACCGATTGAGTCAGGCGGTTTACCATAAGTGATTACAGTGTACATACCGATCAACATATTATCTTCTGTGTTGATAACTACCTGGGAAACAAATCCCGGCAGCTTTACAGATTTTAATAACTTATCTGTCTCGGGATTTACCAGCACGAATACTGAATCACAATTTACATATCCGCACCCCCGCTTACGGGATCATAAACAGTTGAGCCAAATACATAACAGTCTATCGGTGTAGTATTGACTACCCCACCCGAATCAACATTAACACAAACGATCTCAGAACCTTTAGATCCTGTGATTCCTGCAAGAAGAAACCTGTTGCTGCCATTATTATCGGATAGTTTGGTACATGCCGGTAATATTAAAAGCATTATTGCCACATAGATAATTAGTCTTCTCATTGCACACAATTTTAAAAAAAATACCGGCGTGTGATTGATCGGATCCATTTTGAATTTTATCAAGGCCATGATTGAATTGCAGATTAAAACCAGGATGGCAAGAATTATATTTGAATGATTAAAAAATATATTCAGCAAAAACAGTATTATCTATGTGCAGTGAAAAATCAACAGGAATGAAAGAGGTGCCATCCCAATATCCCATCAACAACATTTTAAATCCAAGAATAAACCTACCGGTAATATGATCCCATACTCTTGATACCTTTTCAATACACCCTCCTGTTTTGGCCAGTAGAGTATCATCAAAAACAATACACTTAACGGAGCTGGTACTTTCTCCATAATTCTTCAACTGTTTTTCGAAACTTTGCTGCAAATAGCCATAATACCAGACGCCAGCATATAGATGGA
>CAZPMM010000053.1:0-8708 GCA_964587405.1 uncultured Rikenellaceae bacterium | reverse complement strand
TAATAAAATTTTGACAAGCTCAGGTTTGGGAACAAATCTTCTTTCTGCAAGTTCTGAGTATATTATTTCCCATTTACCAGTTTACGATATATCTCATAACAAACCCATGCATCAGTTGCAGCATATATCTGCTGGGCTTCACTTAGTTCTGCAGCTTCCCAGTCTGTTACCTGCTGACGTTTCGATATTCTGAAGCCCAGAACAATTGCAGAAAGTTTCTTAAGTCCTGAACTGTTGATCCCGAATTCCTTCACATATTTCTGAAGGTCTATAAATCCTTCCGGATTGAATTTCCTTATATTTTTAAGGAAGCGGATATCGTCATGAATAGCGACTCCGGCTTTAATGATTAAAGGATCAGCAAGGATATCAGCAAGTGCATCCGGTATACCAATTATGTTTATTCTGAAAAGACATGCAAGTTTTGCAGTGGAGAGTTGAATAAGTGATACCTTATTTTTCTTTCCTTTTCTGAAAGATGGTCGTGTTTCTGTATCAAATCCCAATATTTTCTGATTTGCCAGTATTGGTATGATTTGTCTGAATTTATCATTATCATCAACAACAACTATCTTTCCCCTGAACCATGCCAGTTCATATTCCTTAAGTTCTTCCGGAGAAATGTCTTCCAGATAGCTGTTATTCACCCTTTCCTCTGAATTCTTTCTGACGTTTTGAGATAAACCACTCTGAGGTTTTTCTTCGTGTATTTTCTTCACTTTCAATATCTTTTATAGGTTCGGGTTCTTCACCCGAATAAATGAATTTATGAATGGCTCTAAGCGAATTAACCAGCTTCTGCCCCCATATATTTTCAAAATTCATTCTACATTCCCATACAGCATCATTCATCACTTCTGTCGTACCTGTCTGGTACAGAAGAAGAAAATCCTTTATATCCTGATATATGTCTGCAATATTTTCAGCAATACTTGACTGAACGATAATATCGGCCTCGTCTGGTTTTAAATCACATACTTCAAAATACTCATCTGCTGTTCCGAATTGTTTTTTCAGGGAATCATTAATGATATTCCAGTCAGATTCCGTGACGAATTTCTCATTCCCTTCTTCAAAAACCGGTTCTAGCAATGGCAGTAAAGATGCTTTAATATAAAGGAAGGGAAGGAGGCGCTGAAAAATCCTGAGTAATTCTCCTCCCTTTATTTCTGCAGAATGCTCGGCATATTTACAGAACTCGTTTGCTGCTGCTACAAATTCCAGAACATTCCGTGAATATAAAGGATTTAACTTTTTCCCCATTTTTTTATATTTGATTGCAAAATTAGACAATTTTCGGAGAGCTCTTATAAAATTATATCTTAGCCGGGAACAAAGACAAATGAAAATAAATGCTAAACACTCAGGAAAGATAAGACTTTAGCATTCTTTATATAACTATATTTACAGAAACTTATTACAGGATAAAAGAAAGAAACACAATGAATAATGAGAATCTGTTATTTGCCATCGGACTAACCACTTTTGCCGGTCTTGCAACAGGTGTGGGCAGTTTAATGGCTTTTCTTTCAAAAAAGTTCAATGCCAAATTTCTGGCTCTGGCTCTTGGATTCTCAGCAGGTGTAATGATATATATATCTCTTATAGAAATATTTCCAAAGGCAAAGGAATCATTGATACTCTCTTTCGGTGAAAGAACGGGATATTGGTATACTGTTATTGCATTTTTTGCAGGAATCGGACTAATTGCATTAATTGACAAACTCATTCCCTCCTATGAGAATCCCCATGAAATAAAGAAATTAAGAGAAAACGATCAGATAACAAATCATCAGGATCACAGGTTATACCGTCTGGGTCTCTTTTCAGCAATTGCAATTGCGATCCATAATTTCCCGGAAGGTCTTGCAACTTTTCTTGCAGCACTGAATGAGCCTTCGATGGGAATAAGCATTTCGGTTGCAGTTGCAATACATAATATACCTGAAGGTGTTGCAGTATCAGTGCCGGTTTATTATGCTACAAAAAATAAAGGTAAGGCTTTCTGGCTTTCATTTGCATCAGGATTGGCAGAACCTGTCGGAGGACTAGCCGGATATTTCATATTAAAGGCTTTTTTCAGTGAAGGAACTTTTGGTTTCATATTTGCTGCAGTTGCCGGAATAATGGTATATATTTCTCTGGATGAACTTCTTCCTACTGCTGAGGAATATGGTGAACATCATATCGCTATTGGCGGCATGGTGGCCGGAATGATGGTTATGGCCTTAAGTCTTTTATTGTTTGTCTGAAATAAATATTTATGCAGACAGACATTAAATATTTTGAAAGTATGTATGGTTTTATGAATCACAGATCAAACCTGATTGTATTTATTGCCATTATTATTATGGCTGCAGATGGATGCAGACATAAGAGTGAATCAGCCAGACCGGTTCAAATGCCGCCCACTGCAAATATATCTGTTGAAAACAAACCTTCCGGGAACAAGCCTGTTGAAAACAAATCAATTCATGAAGCAGCATTAAACGGGGAATCAGATATAGTAAATAATATTATTGGATCAGGAAATGATATAAATGTAAGAGATCCTGATGGCAGGACAGCTTTAATGTATGCTGCATTTAACGGTCATGCAGATATAATGGAAAAGCTGATCAGCAATGGAGCTAAAATCAATCTGACAGACAATTTCGGAAGGACAGCATTAATGTTCGCTTCTTCGGGACCAAATCCGGAAGCAGTGAGAATTCTTTTAAAAAATCAGGCTGATCCGGATATTGCCGACAAAGAGGAACATTTTACGGCATTAATGTATGCCGCAGCCGAAGGGCAGACGGAAGTGGTTAAAATACTCCTTGCATTCAGAGCTGATCCGCTTAAAAAAGATGCTGACGGTGATAATGCTCTGACATTTGCAAGGAATAACGGTCATAAGGAAATTGTAACACTTTTACAAAAATATTTTAAATGACATAATCGTATATAATTCTAAACACAATATCAGAACAGCTGATGGATAAAACGATCTGGTCATAAACTGAAAATTAATATATATCCAAATCATCAAAACCAAAATAATCATGAAAAAAATTATTCTGAACATTATTTTTCTCTCTCTTTTGATACCTGTTTCCGGGCAGAAAGTCCCGACAGGAAATCCTGCTGATTTCAAAGTAAAAACCTGTCTCCATTCAATTGGTTATGCAGGTCTTTGGCGCGGTCAGGCGCTTCTTACTGTCGATGAATTTCTGGTGAAGGCAAAAGAACTTGGATACGATGGAGTTATGATCATGGCGAAAAGGCCTCACCTGTCACCGCTCGATTACGACAAGGCAGCAAGGGCAAGATTAAAAAAGAGAATCGAAGATCTCGGGCTGACTCTGGTAGGACTTGCAGGATACTCTGACTTTACTGCCGGAATAGATAAACCGGGTATCCCGCATACTGAGATACAGGCTGCATATATCGGACAGGTTGCCGAACTTGCTGCTGATCTTGGTACAAAAATGCTAAGGATCTTTACCGGATATGAACGTCCCGGAATTCCCTATGACAAACAATATGCCACAGTAGTTGAAGGAATTACTCTTGCAGCAAAAGAAGCACAGAAATTTGGAGTAACACTTGTTGTACAGAATCATCATGATATTGCAATTCATCATGATGCAATGCATTGGATGCTTAAAGAGATCAACCTGCCAAATGTAATGGCCGGATGGGATGCATGGTCACCTACTCTGGAAGGACTGTCAAAAGAAGAAATAAGAGAATCGATACTTACGATGAAGCCCTATTTAGTCAATACAATAGCTGCAGATTATGTGGTTCAACCACGTTACCATTACGATAACACTCTGACCAATTATATTGCCGATAAACCCGTGATGCGTGCAACAGCAGTCGGAGAAGGCATTATCGACTACAAACTATTCATAAATACTTTAAAAGAAATCGGTTATCAGGGATATCTTGTATATGAAATGTGTGAGATTCTTAAGGGTGGTGGTTCAATTGCCAACCTGGATGCTACAGCAAAAAAATTCCTTGAATATGTGAAACAGTTCAGATAACCGGCCAGATATCCGTATTCCGGTTTTCAAACTGATAATATCCCATATCAAGAACTCATTTCCTGTTATTGACCGCAATATTTTATGCCCATAATCATATCTCTGAAATAGTTTGCAGTTAAGAATTTATTGCATGATTTTAACTATTTTTGTATAAAACGGTTCATTTTGAACAAACCAGCCGGAGATATTGACCTTGTTAAAAGGCTTCAGAAGGGCGATGTTGAAGCATTTGATCTGATATACGAAAAGTATGCAGGAAAACTCTATTCTTTTGGTTTGAAATACCTTCGCTCCACTGTTGAAACAGAAGAACTGGTTCAGTCTGTTTTTATTAAATTATGGGAGAATCACAAGAATCTGGAGAAAGAATTATCATTCAAATCCTATTTATTTACAATTGCCTATAACGATATCTGTAAGCTTTTCAGGAAAAGGAATTATATGCAGAAATTTATTGATGAGGCAATTTATGAAAATAAACATACTTCATCGGAAACCGAAGAAAGAATAGATTATAAATCAACTCTTAACCGGGTAATGCAGATGATTGATAAGCTTCCACAGAGGCAGAAAGAGATAATCAGAAAAAGCCGTCTTGAAGGTAAACCATCAAAAGAGATTGCAGAAGAGCTTAAACTTTCCCCGGGAACAGTGGATAATTATATTTCAGAAGCCTTGAAATTCATACGCCACCAGATGAAGAAAGGAGATATTGCTTTTATACTTTTAATTTCATTGTACCTAACTTAATAATAATCAATATGACAAAAGTTACAAGAAGAGGATTTATCAAAAACAGTACTATAACTGCTTTGGGAATAAGTGTTATACCTGAATCTGTAAATATACTGGAAAACGGCAGGGCTAAAGGTGCAAATGATCGGATACGAATAGGGATAATAGGATGTGGCAGTCGCGGACAAAACGCACATATGGCAGGGGTTTATAAACATTCCGGAACTGTTAATCTGGAGATTACAGCAGTATGTGATCCATGGCGTATTGCCCGTGAACAGGCCAATGAGAAAGTCAGGAAATGGTTTGGACGCGATGCCAGGCAATTTGTATCATACCGCGATTTGCTGGCTATGGAGGGAATTGATGCTGTGATGATAGCATCTCCCGATCATGTTCATACCCTGCATCTTGAAGCGGCAGCCAAAGCAGGTAAACATATTTATGTCGAGAAACCTCTTGCGATGGAAATGGATAAGCTTGTCAGGGCAGTGGATGCAGTTAAAGCAGCCGGAACAATTGTTCAGGTTGGCACACAATTACGCAGTCTTCCCGGAATAACCGGAGCCCGTGAACTGTTCCACTCGGGTAAACTTGGTAAACTATCAAGAGTTGAAGAATGCCGCAACAACGAAAAACCATACTGGTACAGTTACCTTAAGGAAGTCAGACAAGAGGATGTCGATTGGAAAGAATTTCTGTCTGACCGGCCAATGAGACCTTTCAGCTCAGACCTGTATTCAGGATGGTATGGGTATGCGGATTTCAGTCACGGGCCAATTTCAGGATTCGGATCACATTTTATTGATATGGTTCATTATATTACCGGAGCCGGGTTCCCTGAATCTTGTGTATGCATGGGAGGAATATTTACCTGGAAAGATGAACATAATTTCACATTGCCCGACTGTGTTCAGGCAACATGGATCTATCCGGAAGGATTCATGGTAAGCAGTTCAAATAATCTGGGACATGGGATCGGAAGCGTACGGAACTTTTACGGTGACAAGGGAATGCTGAATGTTACAAACTGGAATTCACCTGTTTACAGTGATAAAGGTTCGCCACGCAGAGATGGAAGCATCGAAGGAGAAAATCCCGTTACACCGGTTAACAGACCGGATCATTTTCTTGACTGGCTGCAATGTATACGATCCGGAGGCAGACCTAATGCTTCTATTGAAGCCGGTTATCAGCATGCTGTAGCCGTACTGATGGCCCAGGAATCCTATAAAACAGGACGGAAAGCTGTTTACGATAGTCTTAAACGTAAAATCCGGACCAAATGATAGATAATCAGTTAACCCGAAGACATTTCATAGAAAAGGTGATAATTGCAACCACTGGTGTGACAATTATTTCAACAGGAGCAAAAAGTTCACGCTGGCAGATTGGATGTTACACCAGGCCATGGGCTAAACATGACTACCGTGTTGCATTTGACGGAATAGCTGAAGCAGGTTTCAGATATGCCGGCCTGATGACATCAAAATCGGGCACAGTAATAACCAAGGACACAACTGCAGAACAGGCAGCTCTGGTTGCTGAAGAAGCTAAATCCCGGGGATTACAGATTGTATCTCTCTATGGAGGTAACTTCGATGTCAGAAAATCAATTGACGAAGGTATAACCGGATTGAAAAGACTGATAGATAGTTCCGTTATTTGTGGCTGTCCCAATCTGTTGCTTGCAGGAATAGCAGATCAGAAGCTGGTGGATGATTATTACAAAGTCATTTCAGAATGTTGTGATTATGCAGCTGACAAAGGCGTGGGTATCAGTGTAAAACCACATGGACCATTAAACTCTACAGGACGGGAGTGCCGTCCGCTTATTGAAAAAGTAGGACACAGGAATTTCCGGTTATGGTATGATCCGGGAAATATTTATTATTACTCCGATGGGAAATTAAGTCCGGTAGATGATGCCGGAGAAGTAGACAGACTGGTAGTAGGAATGAGTGTTAAGGATTTCCTGATGCCAAAGAATGTAGATGTAACACCCGGGACAGGAATGGTGAATTTTCCGGCTGTAATGAAGCAACTCCGGAAAGGTGGTTTCAGACGAGGTCCACTTATTGTGGAATGTTTAGCTAAAGGTGATCTGTCCTTTATCAATTCTGAAGCCAGAAAAGCACGACTATTCCTGGAAGAACTTATGAAATAAGAATTAGCTCATTGCCAGGATTAATGCCGAATAAATGATTTTACACTTCAGGATTAATTCCTACTTATTACTGAAAAAATAGATATTCTAATTTAAACATACGGTACTCTAATTTTAAAGCAATACAAACAATTACCAAAAATTATTGTAAAATGAACCATATATCCAGAAGAGATTTCATAAGAACAGGATCTCTTGCAGCTGCAGGGATGAGTCTTGGATCAGAATTTAAATTTCCCGGAAACCAACAGCAAAAGACAGTCAAAGTCGGAGTTATCGGCACCGGGAACAGGGGAACATCTCTTGTAAGAAACCTTCTGACTATAGACGGTGTCGAAATTGTCGCAGTATGTGATCTGTTTGAAGATAAAGCAAAAAATGCGGCTTCAATCTGTGAAAAGAACGGAAGAAAACCTCCCTCTGTATATTTTGGAAATATGAAAGCCTACAAAAAGATGCTTGACAAGGAAGACCTTGATGCCGTGATAATTGCCACATACTGGGATTCTCACTCCTCTATTGCTGTTGATGCAATGGAACATAAGATTTACCCGGGCAGTGAAGTTCCTGCCGCACTGACTGTTGATGATACATGGAAGCTTGTGGAAACATCCGAGAAAACCGGAATTCCATGTATGATGCTTGAGAACTGGAGCTTCAGGCAGGATAACCTTGCCCTTCTGAACATGAAACGTCTGGGAATGCTGGGAGAAATAGTTCATTGTCACTGTGCCCATTCCCACGATTGTATAGACCACTGGTTCTTCGACAGTAAAACGGGAGAGAACAGATGGCCGGCAGAATACCTGGTTAAATATAACAGGGATCAATATCCTACCCATTCAGTTGGTCCCGTAATAAGCTGGCTTGACATTAACCGCGGTGATGCCTTTGAGGAAATCTATTCACAGGCTTCAGCATCAAAAGGGATAAATGCTTATTTCAAAAGAAGGTTTGGCAATGATCACCCTAATGCCAATGTTGTTTACAAACAGGGAGATATTGTAACTTCAACCCTAAAGACTAAAATGGGGAAGACACTTATTATCAATTATGATATGCAATTGCCAAGGCCTTATTCAAACCGGTGGATGCTTCAGGGAACAAAAGGGGTTTACTATGAGGAGAAGAATATGATATATCTCACTGATGTAAGTCCTGAATACCATCAATGGGAACCCTGGAAACCTTACGAGGAAAAGTATAATCATAAGTGGTGGCAGAAGGATCTTTCTTCTCAATCGCATGGGGGAACAGATTATGTTATGCTTAACCAGTTCATTAATGCAGTAAGATCAAAAGGTCCTACTCCCATCGATGTTTATGATTCTGCTGTCATGACAGCAATAGTTGAATTGTCAGGAATCTCAATTGAGAAAAATGCTCCTGTGCCTTTCCCGGATTTCACCAGGGGTAAATGGCAGACTAATAAACCGTATTTTGCACTGTAAAATGAAAATGCGTGAACGTCTCACAGCAACACTTTAAGGCAGGCCTGTCAACCATCCGACGGTAAGTTTCTATGAAATCGGAGGATTTTCAGTGTCACCGGGTAACCCCGACCCTTACAATATCTACAATTCGCCCTCCTGGCAACCATTTTAAGAGATTAAAGTCTTTAATAACCCGATAGCTTTATCAATTATTTCTGGGGGTGCTTTGTCTATAAATTCTGCCTCTCGTTTTCTCCAATCAAGACTTTTAACCTGATCTCCTGCTTTCGTCACCCATCCGTGGTGATTTTATAATATACAGATATTCATGTAAGT